>JAUQPV010000001.1 GCA_030550225.1 Acidobacteriota bacterium
CGGGCCAAGCCCCTGACCCTGGCTTATGCCAAGGGCGTCGGCTGTACGCGGGCCGGCGTCATCGAGACGACCTTTGCCGAGGAGACGGAGACGGACCTCTTTGGCGAGCAGGCCGTCCTATGTGGTGGCGTGACGGCCCTTATCCAGGCGGCCTTCGAGACCCTCATCGAGGCGGGCTACCAACCGGAGATCGCCTACTTCGAGTGTCTCCACGAGCTGAAGCTCATCGTGGACCTCATGTACGAGGGCGGGATGTCCTACATGCGGTATTCGGTCTCCGACACGGCCGAATACGGCGATTACACGCGGGGACCGCGCGTGATCGACGACCATGTGCGACAGACCCTGCGGGAGATCCTCCGGGAGGTCCAGACGGGTGTCTTTGCGCGGGAGTGGATCCTGGAGAACCAGGCCGGTCGGCCCGTCTTCGAGACCTTGCGACGCCGGCAGGCCCAGCACCCCATCGAGGAGGTCGGCCGGCGCCTGCGGGCCATGATGCCCTGGCTGAAGGGCGGGCCGAGTCAGTCAAGGTAGAGCAAGCGACACCGACTGCCCATCTGCTGATTGTCAAATTGCCGAAAAGAGGAGGTCCTGCGATGGAAAGGGTCTGGATCTTGGACACGACGCTTCGCGACGGGGAACAATCCCCGGGCGTCGCCTTAAACGCCGATCAGAAGCTGGAGATCGCCCGCGCCTTGGCGGCCCTGCGAGTCGACGCCATCGAGGCCGGATTCCCTGCCTCCTCCCCGGGCGACTTCCAAGCCGTCCACCGCATCGCCCGGGAGGTGCGGGGTTGCATCATCGCCGGGCTGGCGCGGGCGGTCCCGAAGGATGTGGATGCCTGCTGGGAGGCGCTTCGTCCCGCCGAGGCGCCCCGCATCCACATCTTCATCTCCAGCTCCGACATCCATATTATGCACCAACTCGAGAAGAACCGGGAAGAGGTCCTGGAGATGGCGCGGGCGATGGTCGCCCGGGCCCGTCGGTACTGCCCGGACGTCGAGTTCTCCCCGATGGACGCCACCCGGTCGGACCGGCGATTCGTCTACCAGATGTTAGAGGCCGTGATTGACGCCGGGGCGACGGTCGTCAACATCCCCGACACGGTCGGCTATGCCATCCCTGAGGAGTTTGCCGACTTTATCCGGAGCATCCGGGAGAACGTGCGCAACATTGACCGGGTGACGATTTCCGTCCACTGTCACGACGACCTGGGCCTGGCCGTCGCCAACAGCTTGGCCGCCATCCGTGCCGGTGCCCGGCAGGTCGAGGGGTGCATCAACGGCATCGGTGAACGGGCCGGCAACGCGGCCCTCGAGGAAGTCATCATGGCCCTCCGCACGCGGCGGGACTTCTTCGGGGTCGAGGTCGGCGTCGACACGACCCAAATCTATCGGGTCAGCCAGCTCGTGTCCCAGCTCACGGGCATGCCTGTCCAGCCGAACAAGGCTATCGTGGGGGTCAATGCCTTTCGCCACCAGTCGGGCGTCCACCAACACGGCGTCGTCAAGCTCCGGGAGACTTACGAAATCATCGACCCCCGAGACATCGGCCTCCCCCGGGGCGGAATCATCGTCCTCAACAAGAATTCCGGCCGGGCTGGCTTGCAGGCCCGGCTCAAGGAGTTGGGCTACACGCTGAGTGAGGCAGAGATGGACCGGGTCTTCCAGGCCTTTAAAGAGTTGGCCGACCAGAAGGGCGAGGTCCACGATGCCGATTTGGTGGCCCTCATGACGGCCGAGCGGGCCCCGACCGGGGAGGCCTTCCAACTGGACCTCCTGCAGGTGTCCTGTGCCAACGGGACACCGACGGTCACGGTCCGGCTCGTCGGCCCGGAGGGGCGGGTCGTCGAGACGACCGTCACGGGGACGGCGCCCCTGGAGCCGTCCTACCGGACGATGGGCGACCTGGTGGGTACGTCCCATCGCTTGGTCGAGTCCTACCAGGTCAAAACCGTCCCTGATCCGGCCGATGACTCGTGTTGCACCGTGACGGTCTGGATCGACGTGAATGGCCATGGCTTCATCGGCCGCGGCACCGACCCGGACATCATCGTAGCCGCTTCCCGGGCCTTGAAGGATGCTCTCAACCAGTTCCTGACGCGGGGGGTCCACCCAGCGGCCCACCGACCGAGTGAGGTCACGGTCCGCATCGACGCCGACGGTCGTCAGTTGGTCGGTCGGGCCCGCAGTACGGACGTCCTCGTGGCCTCGGCCCGGGCCTTGATGGACGCCCTTCACGGCGTCTTGGCGGCGAGCACGTCCGCCGAGGAAGCCGTTCCCGTCGTCTCCCGCCGATGATGCCGGGGGCGTCCCCAACCCAGAGACGGCTCGAGGAGGACCCGATGGCCCCGAAGACGCTCTTCGAGAAGGTCTGGGAGGCCCACGTCGTCGACGAAGCCGACGGCCGGGCCCTCCTGTATGTGGACCTCCACCTCGTCCATGAGGTGACCTCGCCCCAAGCCTTTGAAGGCCTCCGCCTGACCGGTCGCCGGGTCCGCCGCCCTGACCTGACGGTGGCGACAGTCGACCACAACGTGCCGACGGAGTCTCGGCCCAGCCCGATCCTCGACGCCATCGCCCGACGCCAGGTCGAGGCCCTACGGGAGAACTGCGAGATTTTTGGTGTCACCTACTTTGGAATCGAGTCGGACCGGCAGGGGATCGTCCACGTCATCGGTCCCGAGCTGGGCTTAACCCAGCCCGGCATGGTGATCGTGTGCGGCGACTCCCACACGTCGACCCACGGGGCCTTCGGGGCCTTGGCCTTCGGCATCGGGACCTCCGACGTCGAGCACGTCCTGGCGACCCAGTGCATCTGGATGAAGAAGCCCAAGACGATGGAGATTCGCGTCGAAGGCCAGCTCCCCCGGGGCGTCACGGCCAAGGACCTGATCCTGGGCATCATCGGCCGGATCGGTGTCGACGGCGCCGTCGGCCACGTCGTCGAGTACACGGGTTCGGCCATCCGGGCCCTCTCGATGGAGGGCCGGATGACCGTCTGCAACATGTCTATCGAAGCCGGTGCCCGGGCTGGGATGATCGCCCCTGATGCCACGACCTTCGCCTATCTGGAGAGTCGGCCCTTCGCCCCCCGGGGCCGGGAGTGGGAACGGGCCCTCGCCTACTGGCAGAGCCTGCCGACGGACCCCGGCGCTGCCTATAACAAGACCGTCGTCATCGACGCCGGCACGATGGAGCCTTACGTGACGTGGGGGACTCGACCCGACCAGGTCGCCCCCATCACGGGCCGGGTGCCCGACCCGGCCTCCTTGGCCCGACCCGAGGACCGGGCGGCCGCCGAGCGGGCCCTCCAGTATATGGGCTTGGAACCCGGGACGCCCATCCAGGAGATCTGGGTCGACCGAGTCTTCATCGGGTCGTGTACGAACGCCCGCATCGAAGACCTCCGGGCGGCCGCCGCCGTCGTACGGGGCCGACGGGTCCACCCCCGGGTCCGGGCGATGGTCGTGCCCGGCTCGACCCAAGTCAAGCGCCAGGCCGAGGCCGAGGGCCTCGACCGGATCTTCAAAGAGGCCGGCTTCGAGTGGCGAGAGTCGGGTTGCTCGATGTGTCTCGGGATGAATCCTGACATCTTGCGACCCGGCGAGCGGTGCGCCTCGACGTCGAACCGGAACTTCGAAGGCCGACAGGGTCCTGGCGGACGGACCCACCTGGTCAGTCCCCTCATGGCGGCCGCCGCCGCCATCGCCGGCCGATTCGTGGACATCCGGACTTGGGATTGGGACGAGTAGGTCCTGCGCTGCATTTTACCCGACACCCGGCACTTACCACCCGACACCGAAGTCGAGGAGGTCGTCCTGATGGAACCCTTCCGACGCCATACCGGTATCGTCGTGCCCCTGGACCGGTCCCATGTCGACACGGACCAGATCATGCCCAAGCAGTTCTTGAAGCGCATCGAGCGGACCGGCTACGGGGAGTTCCTGTTCTTCCACTGGCGGTACCGACCCGACGGTCGACCCGACCCGACGTTTGAACTCAACGGGCCTGCATATCAGGGCGCCACGATCCTGGCGACGGGCCGCAACTTCGGATGCGGCTCCTCCCGAGAGCACGCCGTATGGGGCCTGAAAGACTACGGTTTCCGGGTCCTCATCGCTCCTTCGTTCGCCGACATCTTCTTCCACAACTGCATCCAGAACGGCCTCCTGCCGGCGGTCGTGACAGAAGAGGCCGCCCGGGCCATCATCGACCGGGCCCGGACCCAGCCCGGATGGCGACTTACGGTCGACTTAGAGCGTCAGATCCTCTCGGACGAGGCTGACCTGTACATCGAGTTCCATATCGACCCCCAGGCCCGGGAACGACTCCTGAACGGGTGGGACGACATCGACCTGACCCTCCTCCGGGAGGACCGCATCCGTGCCTACGAACGACGACGACCCAAGTGGCTCCCCCGTGTCAGTCAGCCATCAGGAACATAGGCAGTCGGCGGTCGGAGGTGCGAGGCGCGGGAAGATTGCGAATTGCGAATTTCGGATGTCGAATTGGGGAACGGGGACGGGGAAAGCCCCGGCGTGCACCCTGGATTCCCGGCGCCTAAATCCGCGATCCGCAATTCGCATTCATCTTGCATACCCGATGTGCATATTTTAAGACGCCCGCATAACTGCGTGCGCTCGGTGTTTGTGACGCCGTCATGACCGGCGGCGTCAGGATAGAGGACGCCGGCATAACTGCCGGCGTTCGGAAATACATTGCATGGATAGGTCGTGACCAAAACGCGCACGTCGGGTCTGCATCGTGTATCCCGACTCATGGCCCTGCCTCGTGCATCCTATAAGCTCATGCCGGGAGGGCTCACGATGTTCCAAGACAAGCGCATCGCCGTCATCGGCGTCGGCAAGATCGGCGGTGCCCTTATCGCCGGCCTCCTCCAGAGCGGCATGGTCCGGCGGGAGGCCATCGCCGGGAGTACGGGCCATGCGGAGACGGCCCGTCGAGCGGCCCAGACTTACGAGATCCCTGTCCTGACCGACAACCGGGCCCTCGTTCGGGACCGAGACATCATCATCCTGGCCGTCAAACCCCAGACCATTCGAAAAGTCGTCGCCGAGGTCCGGGACCTGATCACGCCGGACCGGTTGGTCGTCACCCTGGCGGCCGCCACGCCGACGGCCCGAATCGAAGAGGTCTTGGAACGGCCTGTTCCGGTCGTGCGAGCGATGCCCAACATGCCCTGCCTCATACAGAAGGGGATGACCGTCCTGTGCCCGGGCCGTTATGCGCAAGAGACCCACGTCCAGATGGCCTACGCCCTCTTTCAGCCCCTGGGCCGGGTCGAGGTCATCGACCACGAAGACCTGATGGACGCCGTGACGGCCCTCTCGGGAAGCGGGCCGGCGTATGCCTACATCATCATCGAGTCGCTGGCCGAGGGCGGCGTCAAAGTCGGCCTCCCTCGAGACCTGGCGACGACCCTGGCGGCCCAGTCTCTCCTGGGCGCGGCGGCCATGGTCCTGGAAACCCGGGAGCACCCGGCCCGCCTGAAAGACGAGGTGACGACCCCGGCCGGCGTGACCATCGACGGCATCATGGAACTCGAAGACGGTGGCCTTCGCGTGACCCTCATCAAGGCCGTCGACCGGGCGACCCGGAAGTCCAAGGAGCTGTCCCGCGTCCATTGAGTAGGGCACAAGGCCAATACCCGGATGCTATGCTCTGTGCGCTATGCCCTTTGCGCTTTGCTCTTTGCCTTCTTCATCTCTCCCCTCAAACCGGGGATGGGTTCGGGGCGCCCACTCTTGACAGGCGCGGGGTGAAAACTTATTTTTGAGGCGGTACCCGATATCCCCCTGAAGGGAGGCCAAGCATGGAATCTGCAGACCGTCGTCGGGTCCATGGCTTCTCTGGATTTGCTTCCTCTTCGATTTTCCCCCTCTCGCCGTCCCCGCGAGTTTGGGTCCTGCGTCTGGTCCTGCATAGGCCGGCCCGGGCCGTCCGGTAAGCCGGCACTTCATCGCCGCACGCGTCCCTGCGGACTCCTTTGGCAGGTCTGATCGCCTCGGAATTTTTAAATTTTAATTCTTTATTAGTGCATTTATTTTATAAAACTTGGAAAAGGCACGACCCAGCCATCCAACACCTAAGGCCCAACACCGAACTCTACCCGCCCCGCTCCACGACTTCGGGAGGTACAGGTGATGGGGACGCCGGTTCGACGCCCAACTCCCTTGTACGATCCCCGGCGTGAGCAAGACGCCTGCGGTGTCGGTTTTGTCGTTCGACTGGACGGTCAGAAGACCCACGAGGTCGTCCGGACGGCTATCGAGGCTGTCGTCCGCTTGAGTCATCGGGGTGCCCTCGACGCCGACGCCCGGACGGGTGACGGCGCCGGTATCCTGGTCCGTCTACCCCGACCCTTCTTCGCCCGGGAAGCGGTCCGTTTAGGTCTCCATATCTCATCTCTCCATCAGCTCGCCGTGGCGATGGTCTTCTTACCGTCGGACCCGGCGGCGGCCGCCGAGGCCCGGCGGGTCTTCATGCGCGCCTTCGCCGACCGACAACTTCAAGTCTTAGGCTGGCGCCCTGTCCCCGTCTGCCCCGACGTCCTGGGCGACCGGGCCCGCCGGGACTGTCCGACGATCGAACAGGCCCTAATCGTCCCGGCGACGGACCTCACGGGCGTGGACTACGAGCGACGTCTGTACTTAGCCCGGAAGACGGCCGAAGCCCGCTGGCGGGCCGGATCCATCGATGGGGCCTACGTCGTCTCATGCTCCCACCGGACGCTGGTCTACAAGGGCTTGCTGGCCGCCAAGCAGTTGGCGGCCTTCTACCCGGACCTGTCCGACCCGGACTTCGCTTCGGACTTTGCGATCTTCCATCAGCGCTATAGCACGAACACCCTTCCGAGCTGGCCCCTGGCCCAGCCCTTCCGATTTCTCGCCCACAACGGTGAGATCAATACGTTGACCGGAAACGTCCTCTGGATGCAGGCGCGGGAGGCGGACCTGGCGGCCTCCGTGTGGGGCCCGGACGGGGACGTCCTCCGGCCTGTCGTCGTGCCGGGCGGAAGCGATTCGGCGATGCTGGACAACGTCCTCGAGCTCCTGGTCCTCTCGGGACGGAATGTCCTGCACGCGGTTCGACTCCTGATCCCCGAGGCGTGGGAGCACCGGCGGGACCTGCCGCCTGAGTGGCGGGCCTTCTACGATTTTCATGCCGGCGTCATGGAACCTTGGGACGGGCCGGCCGCCATCGCCTTTACGGACGGACGCTACGTGGGCGCTCTCTTGGATCGGAACGGCCTACGGCCCCTGCGGTATCAGGTCCTGCGGGACGGCTGGCTCATCGCCGCCTCCGAGGCCGGCGTCATCGATGGGCCGCCCGAGCGGATCCTCCACCGAGGCCGCCTGGGCCCCGGCGACATCATCGCCGTCGATACGGCGACGGGAACCCTCTTGCAGAAGACCGAGATCATGGACCGGCTCACGGCGGCGCGGCCTTACGCGCATTGGGTCCGGCGGCGCTTCCGCTTTCAGCCGGGCCGGCCTCCCCAGACCTTCGGCCCGGTGCCCGAGCCCTTGACCCGGTGGCAACGGGCCTTCGGGTGGACCCACGAAGACGTCCGGATGGTCGTCCAGGCCATGGCCGAGCAGGGGCAGGACTTAGTCTGGTCGATGGGCGACGACACGCCCCTGGCGGTCCTGTCGAGTCGCCGCCGGCCCCTGACGTTCTACTTCAAGCAACGCTTTGCCCAGGTCACGAATCCGCCCATCGACCCCCTACGGGAAACGCTCGTCATGTCCCTGGACGTCTACCTGGGTCCCCGACCGAACTTCCTCGAGGAGTCCCTCGACCACGTCCGGGCCGTCCACCTGACGAGTCCCATCTTATCCGAGGCCGACCTGGCGGCCTTGCTCCAGTCGGCGCCCCTGCGCTACCGGACCCTGGGATGTTACTTCCCGGCCGACGACCCGGCGCGTCTGGCCCCGGCCCTGGAGGCTCTCCTTCAGGAAGCCGAAAAGGCCGTCGACGACGGCGCCGAGCTACTCGTCTTGACCGACCGATGCATCGGACCCGACCGGGCGCCGATCCCCATGCTCCTGGCTGTCTCGGCCGTGCACCACCATCTCATCCGGCGGGGCAAGCGGCTTCAGACCGACATCGTCGTCGAGACGGGGGCTGTGTGGGACATCCACCATGCGGCCCTCCTGATTGGCTTTGGGGCCAGTGCCGTCTGTCCCTACCTGCTGTTTGCGACGGCCCGTCACCTGGCGACCCACGAACGGAACCTGGGCGGGCTTTCACCGGAAGAAGCCGTCGAGCGTTGTCGTCGGGCCTTGGAGAAGGGCCTCCTCAAGATCATGGCCAAGATGGGGATCTCGGCTCTCCGGTCCTATCGGGGCGCGCAGGTCTTTGAGATCCTGGGCCTTGCCCACGAGGTCGTCGAGCGCTACTTTCCCCACACGCCGGCCCGCCTGGGCGGCGTTAGCCTGACGGACATCGCCGAGGACGTCTTGGCGTGGCACCGGGCGGCTTTTCAGGCATCGGCCGCGTCGGACCGGCTCCCCGACATCGGCTACATCCGGTACCGGGGTGACGGGGAGTTCCACGCCTTCCATCCCGAGATGGTGCGGGCCCTCCATCGGGCCGTCGAGACGGGCGATTGGGAAGACTACGAGCGCTACCTGGAGGTCCTCCGCAAGGCCCCGCCCCATACCCTACGGGACCTCCTGGAGGTCGTCTCCGACCGGCCGCCGGTCCCCCTCGAGGAGGTCGAGCCGGCCGAGGACATTATCCGTCGGCACTTCGTCGTTTCGGGCATGTCTCTGGGTGCCCTCTCGTGGGCGGCCCACCGGACCTTGGCCATCGCCATGAACCGACTGGGAGCCCGGAGCAATTGCGGGGAGGGCGGCGAAGACCCGGCTTGGTACCGGCCTCAAGCGGGCGGTGACCGGGCCGACCATCGAGTCAAGCAGGTCGCCTCGGGCCGCTTTGGCGTGACGACCGAGTACCTTGTTCGGGCCGACGAGCTCGAGATCAAGATCGCCCAGGGGTCCAAGCCAGGCGAGGGCGGCCAACTTCCGGGCCTCAAGGTCAGCGCCTTCATCGCCCGTATCCGGCATACCGTCCCGGGCGTCGCCCTGATCTCGCCGCCACCCCATCACGACATTTACAGCATCGAGGACCTGGCTCAGCTCATCTATGACCTCAAGGCGGTCAACCCCCGTGCCCGAGTCGGCGTCAAGCTCGTCGCCGAAAGCGGGGTCGGGACCATCGCCGCCGGCGTCGCCAAGGCCTATGCCGACTACGTCCAGGTCGGGGGGATGGAGGGCGGGACGGGCGCTTCGCCCCTGTCGTCCATCAAGAACGCCGGCTGTCCCTGGGAACTGGGCCTGGCTGAGACTCAGCAGGCCCTCATCCGGAACGGTCTCCGGGGTCGGGTCCGTGTGCGGGTCGACGGAGGGTTCAAGACAGGCCGAGACGTCATCGTGGCGGCCCTCCTCGGGGCCGAGGAGTTCGGATTCGGAACGGCCGCCCTCGTGGCGATGGGCTGTAAGATGGCTCGCCAGTGTCACCTGAATACGTGTCCGACGGGGATCGCCACCCAACGGGAGGACCTGATCCGGGAGCGCTTCCGGGGAACGCCCGAGGGCGTCATTCGGTTCTTTACCTTCATCGCCGAGGAAGTCCGGCGATGGCTGGCCGCCCTGGGCTACCGGCGGCTGGAAGAGGTCGTCGGCCGCGTCGACCTGCTTCGGCCCCGGGCCCAGGTCGACTGTCCCCGGGCGGCGAAGCTGGACCTGACACCGCTCCTGGCCGACGTGGCCGCTGAAGACTCCGAACCCCGCCGGTGTGTCCAGGACCGGAACGACCCGCCCCATCCAGTCTTCGACGAGCGCGTCCTGGCCATCATCCGGCCGGCCCTCGAAAAGGGCGAGCCGGTCGTCTATGAGGGATCCGTCCAGAATTCGGACCTGACCGTCGGGGCCCGCATCGCTGGCGAGATCGTCCGGCGCCACGGCCTCCGGGGCCTGCCCCCACGAACCGTCGAACTTCGGCTCCGGGGCGCGGCCGGCCAGAGCTTCGGGGCCTTCTGCGTCGAGGGCCTCCGGCTGGTCTTAGAGGGCGAGGCCAACGATTACGTCGGCAAGGGCATGAGCGGCGGCGAGATCGTCATCCGGCCCCCGTCGAATGCGACCTTCCGGCCGGAAGAAAACGTCATCGTGGGGAACACGGTCCTCTACGGTGCCACAGGCGGCCGGGTCTTCATCGCCGGTCGGGCCGGTGAGCGGTTCGCCGTCCGCAACAGCGGGGCTGTCGCCGTCGTCGAGGGCGTCGGCGACCATGCCTGCGAGTACATGACCCAGGGTTGCGTCGTCGTCCTGGGGCCGACGGGATGGAACTTCGGGGCCGGCATGAGCCACGGCCGGGCCTATGTCTACGACCCGGCCGGCGAGTTTCCCGATCGGTGCCACGCCGAATGGGTCGTCGCCCGGCGACTGGAGCTCGACCGGGCCGAGGAGCTCCGAAGCCTCCTCCAGGACCACTGGGCGGCGACGGGAAGCCCTCGGGCGGCGGACCTGCTGTCCGCATGGCCGGCCTGCGTCGGCGACTTCTGGGTCGTCGAACCGAAGGCGGCCCCGGCCGTCGCTCCACCGCCGGAGACGACCGAGCAAGCCGAACCCGTCCCCGTCCGCGTCCGCCGCCCGACATAGTCCTTCCGACGTCGCGCTATCGCCGCAGCGACATGCTGGGACGGCCTCCCACAGGAACGACTTCGGGAGGCGTCCGTGCCCTGTCCGGGACTGCCGGTTATAATAAGGTGCTTTCGGAGGTCAAAGTCTTGCTACGGCTTCAGAAGGTAGTCATCGAGAATTACAAGGGCATCGAGCGGGCCGAGTTGGAGCCGGCCCGCGACGTGACATTGATCATCGGCATCAACGGCGCCGGCAAGACCTCCTTGGTGGAAGCCATCCGTCTGCTGGGAGAGCTCACCCAAGGAAGCGACACACGATGGCTAAAGATGCTCTTTGCGACTCGGTCTCGGGAGGGGTTCGTCGGTTGCCTTCCTTGGAGGGAGCCGACCCGAGAGATGGCCTGGACCGTCACGGCCATTATGGAGGACGACTCCGAAGTAGAGTACCGGCTCACCTTGGCGGCGAATCCGGTCGGTGACCCCACCGTGGCGAAAGAGGAATTTCGGTTAAACGGGGAAGTTCAGGTCCGCTGGGACCCAAAGCAAAGTGCTTGGGTCTCGGGAGAGCAAATTCTAATGGGTATGGTGCCGCCGCGCCTTTCGGAGGACCTCGTAATCGGGAGGACTGGACAAAGGTTATACTCCTATTCGATGACAATCAGAGGGACAAGGTCTCCCAGAAGGCTTCGACGGTCCGACCGGGCGACTTGCCTGGCGTTCCGATATGCGTCCTTTTTATCCCCTATATGCATGCGTGGGTCAAGGACATGCTGAATCCAAGCGATGCGGCAGAATTAGACCGACGGCCTCGAGGGCAAAGATACGGCTAAACGTCTGGAGACTTATGATTCCATCAACGATCCGACTTCTGTTCTTCAGGAACTTCGGGAGGCCCTGCAATGTCAATGCAAGCGGGGCCGTCACTTTCCGGACGATTTCCGTCCCTCCGGGTCCCGACGTCGACCCGGCAGAAGGCGGTAATTTTCCGCTGAACGGATGACAGGACGATGGGACAGCACTTGGAGAGAAGTCGTCACCGAGAGCCGGACGGGCCGGAAGGCCTCGGTACTTTGTCAGCCGTCTCCCCGTCACTTTCTTCCAGGGCGGCGGCGATGCGCTCACCCATCGTGGTCGTGTCTACGACGGTCGTGCCGGTGGAAGCGATGTCGGGGGTCCGGTATCCAGCGGCCAGGACGGCCGCGACGGCCCGTTCGACGGCTTCGGCCGCTTGGGGCAAGCCCAGGGAGTAGCGGAGCATGAGAGCGGCCGACAGGATCATCCCGATGGGATTGGCGACGCCTCGGCCGGCGATGTCGGGGGCCGACCCGTGGACGGGCTCGTAGAGGCCCAGGCCCGTGCCGTCCCGGCGGCGTCGGCCCAGGCTGGCCGACGGAAGTAAACCGAGGCTCCCCGTCAGGGCGGCCGCCTCGTCGGTCAGGATGTCGCCGAACATGTTTTCGGTGACGAGGACGTCAAAGTCGGCCGGCCGCCGGACCAACTGCATGGCACAGGTATCGACCAGCATGTGACGGAGTTCCACGTCGGGATACGCCCGGGCGACTTCCTCGGCGATGGCCCGCCAGAGGCGGCTGGAGGCGAGGACGTTGGCCTTATCGACGCTGGTCAGCCGTCGGCGCCGCTGGCGAGCCAGCTCGAAGGCGACCCGCAGGACCCGTCGGATTTCCGCTTCCGAATATCGAAGGGTGTCGACGGCCTGGCGGCCCCGGCGATTCTGCCACTGGCGTTGAGGCCGTCCGAAGTACAGCCCGCCGGTCAGCTCCCGGACGACGATGAAATCGACGTCGCGGGTCACGTCCGGCCGGAGGGGGGACGCCTCTTGGAGCCATGGGTAGGTCTGGACGGGCCGAAGGTTGGCGAAGAGGCCGAGACCCTTCCGGAGGGTCAGGAGTCCCTGCTCAGGTCGGACAGGCGCTCGCGGGTCGTCCCATCGAGGGCCTCCGACGGCGCCCAGGAGGACGGCATGAGCCCGGCGACACCGCTCCAGGGTCTCGGGCCGGAGGGCCACGCCGTAGCGGTCGATGCAAGCCCCGCCGATGAGGTCTTCATGAAACTCGAAGCGGACGCCGAAACGTCGCTCGACGACCTGGAGGACCCGCAGGGCCTCAGCCATGACCTCGGGCCCGATGCCGTCGCCTGGCAGTACGATGATGCGGCAGACGCGTGTCTGCATGGTATCAGGATGCGTGGCACGGAAGGCGAGATACAAGGTACAGGATTATGAATTTGAAAAATGGCCGATGAGACGTCGGCCTGGCCTACAGGCCAGAAGCCTCCTTCTATGGCCTGACTCTCCAGCCAACCCCAACGGACCCGTCGGCGCCGGTACGTTCTCCGAGTTCCTGTCTGCACGTGTTGAATGAGGACCTGTCTCCCTCGGGTGCATCTCGGAGGAAGCGCTCCTCTGCCCAGCCCCAGGATAAATCAGGTACGACGTCACGTCCGGTACGTCCAAAACGGCTGACCGGCTCATCCGAGTGTCCTCGGACTGGGACATGGCTGCATTATACCAAGGAGCGCTGAACTGGGTTTCCCATAGAGATAGCCACCTCGACGCCGACGTGCTCCGGACAGTCGACCCGGAGCGTCGCCGGGCCCAGGGGGCGGTCCAGCAGGGCGCAGTGGTGGGGCGTCGGTGTGCCGGGATGGGCGTCCGGTCGGAAGAACCGACAGGTGAGGCACATCCGGGCGACCGTGATGACGCCGGCCCGCTGGAGTTCGACGATGAGGCGCATCAGGAAATTCAAGACGGATGTCTTCTCGTCCAGCCCCGCAAAGCTAAGGGAGTCCCGGACAGTGTTGGCCCACGCCGCCAGGCGACGGGCCAGCCGGCGGCCATCAGGCGTCAGGTCAAGGACGGACGAGCGGCGGTCTGAGACGTCCGGTCGGCGTCGGACCAAGCCCTTTGACTCCAGGGCACTTACGGCGTCACTGACGGTCGCCTTGGTCAGTCGGAAGGCCTGGGCCAGGCCGCTCACGCGGCGGTGCACCTTGGGTTGATACAGCAGATAACACAGGAACTGGACCTGGATAGGACTCAAGCCGTGGGTCTGGCCGACCCGCCAGAGGAGGACCCGGAAGGCCTGGGCCAGACGCTCGAGGGCGGCGACGACCTTACTGTCGACGTCGTCGTGCTGGAAGGTGAGGTCCCACACGGGGGGACGTTGGGTCATGGGGACTTTCTCCGCACTGTTCGCAAGATAAGTCGTCGGGCCGGGTCAGTCAAGCCGCCGGGGCTGTAGGGATGGGAAGGGCCGTCGCATCAGGTCCGAGGCGGCCCTCGGGAAGAGGCGAATCGGCTCGACGGATTTCCTGCCCCTCGCTTGCGGGCCCTCCCCCGCCGCCACCGCCGGGACTCGATGGCCACCACCTCAGGGTAGACGCCTCCCGCCCACCCGCATCGGGGTCTCGGCGTACGGCCACCCGCCGCCGAAAACGTCGTCGTGCGCACCCGCCGTCTCGACCGGCGGAACGTCTGGACTTCTCTAACAAACTCCGTGCCATCCGGACGTTTGGGTTCCCGGACCGCTCGGCCTCACGCTTTCGACCCCCAGACCCCGGGAAGGGCCCTCTCTGCGTGTTTACCCGCATGAACACTTTGTCTAACCGTTTGGACAAGCGATGACTCCTGTCTCGACTGAATGAAGTAGGACACCGGAGACGAGTTTAGGGATTTAAACACGTCTTGTTGTTGTCCTCGGGCGGCCAGCTCCTGGCTTCCTCGGGTTTCTTGACAGAGGGGGTGGTGACGGGTATAATAGTTAGGAATCCTAACTAATAGGAGGTTCGACGATGCGACACCTGCGTCTCCTGACCCTCCTCGGCGGAGGCCTCCTGGCCCTCTCGACCCTCGCCTCCCGACCGACCCCCGCCGCCGACCCCGTCCCCTACCCGGAGGGCTACCGCCGATGGGCTCACGTCAAGTCCATGGTCATTCAGCCGGGCCACCCCCTCTTCGAGGCCTTCGGCGGCATCCATCACATCTACGCCAACCCCAAGGCCCTCACCGCCTACCAAAAAGGCACTCCCTTTCCCGACGGGAGTGTCATCGTCTTCGACCTCCTCGAGGCTAAGACCGAGAATGGTGCCCTCGTCGAGGGTGCCCGCAAGGTCGTCGGCGTGATGTTCAAGGACCGCAAGCGCTACGCCTCGACGGGCGGTTGGGGATTTGAAGGCTTCAAGGGCGACACCCAGGAGCGGGTCGTCCAAGACATGAATCAGTGCTTCGGCTGTCACATGTCGGCCAAAGACACTGACTACGTCTTCAGTCGGTACCGCCCCTAAGCGGTCCTCCCGAGCGGCGTCCCGTCCCATGGGACGCCTCCCTCTTCTCTAAGCTGGGAGACACCCCTCTTGGGTTAAAGGTCGGAGTCGGCTCTTTTCAAGATACACATGGTGACGAGGTGGGTGGCCCGATCTCAGGATGGCGAAGACCCCAGGCGGTGGAGACCGGAAGCCCGTTCGAGGTCCATCAGTTCCCGGGTCAGCTCATAGACCTGACGGGCGACGTCAGGGTCGAGGCGTTCCCGACGGCGGGCCAACTCATTCCGCAAGCGCCGGAAATAGACGATGTGGAGGAGCTCGACGGCCTCGGTGAAGACCCGTTCGTCCCACGGAGTCTCATCCCGGAGCAAGTCGTGCACCCAAAGGTTTTCCGGTGGTTCGGAGAACACCTCCAGCAGGAGGGGCCAGTCCACGGTCCGGCCGGCGTACCAGGCGTCGTAGAGGAATCGCAGGAGGCGATGACTTCGGGCGACCTCCAAGATGGCCTCCCCGACGCGAGCCATGAGCCGCTCGAAGAGGTCGGGCCGTTCGACTAAACCCCGAAGGATTCCCTTCTCGTAAAACGGCAGAGACGTTCCCTCAGGTGTCCATGTCGGAGAGGTCCAGCTGGGACCTGAGACTCGGGACTCGCGACTCGATTTCCGATGAAGCCAGCGGAGGAAGTCGGCGTACAACTGGGCGGGTGGCTCGAGGCCCAAGCGGCGGGCGATCTGGAGAGCGGCGTAGTAACGGCCCGACTGATGGGGGACACGGGCCAGGAGTTGGAAGAGGGCCTGAAGAGCCTGGCGGTCCTGAATGACGGCGGCGGCCGACCGTTCCCAGCGGGCGTCGTCCCGCCGCAGGGTCGGCCATTCATCGGGGCTCACGCCGGCATGGCGGGTCATCAGGTAGAACAAGGCGAAGTCCCACCCGTCCATCGCCTCGACGAAGGCCCGTTCGAGGGCTGGGGGGCCGGCACGCCCGAGGACTTCGGCAGGGTCCTTCCCTCCAGTCCACCGCAGAAAGGACGGCGCAAAGCCGCCGCCGACGAGTTCGTGGAGGGCCTCCCAGGCGGCCTTTTGGCCCGACTCGTCGGCGTCGAAGCCGACCCACACGCGGTCGGCATGTCGTTGGATCCATCGGACATGGTCGGCCGTCAGGGCCGTCCCCATCAGGGCGACCGTGTGGGGCCAGCCGTGGAGAGCCATAAGGACAGCGTCGAAGTAGCCCTCGACCAGGACGACGGCCCGCCGCTGGCGGACCGCCGGGGCAGCCCATCTGAGGCCAAACAGCGTCTGGGATTTCCGAAAAACGGGCGTCTCGGGGCTATTTAGATACTTGGGGACGCCTTCTTCCAGGGCCCGGCCCGCCAAGGCCACGACCCGCCCGGCCGGGTCGTGAATCGGGAACACGATACGGTTTCGTAAGAGGTCGAACCACCGGCCGTCTCGCTCGATAAAGAGTCCGCACTGGGCGATGACCCATGTCGGGACGTCGGCTTGCCTGAAATGGTCATACAGGGCTTGGCCATCCGGCGGTGCGTAGCCGAGGCCATAGGCTTCCCAGGCCGTCTCGGGGACGCCACGACCCTCGAGATAGGCCCGGGCCTCGGCGGCCGCCTCCGTATGAAGGGCCTGTCGGTAAAATCGGTGAGCCCGGTCCAGGGCCTGAATGAGGGCGGCGACCTGGCGGTCCCGGTCCGTCGTCGGCTCGCCGGGTGGCGGCGGAAGCTTCCAACGTTCTTGAAGCAGACGCAGGACGCCCGGAAAGTCCAGATTCTCGGCCGTCTGTAGAAACCGAAAGACGTCCCCGCCCCGGTGGCATCCGAAGCAGAAGAAGCTGTTCGTCTCGGGAAACACGTAGAAACTCGGCGTCCGTTCCGGATGAAGGGGACAGAGGCCCACCCACCGACGACCCACGCGCCGGAGTTTCGTGTAAGCGCTGAAGACCTCGATGGGGTCGATGTGCTCACAAAGCCACGTCAGCCATGTACTGGCCATAGACCCGCCGTCCAAAGATGATGCATAGCGAGTGGCGGACGTCGCCATTCGCTATCCATGCTATGGCAGGACCGCGCCGGCGTCAAAGGGGCGATGCCCCTTAGATGCGAATTGCGAATTGCGGATTGCGGATTGGGGAGTCCGGATCGGGTAGACGGGAGCCCTTCGGGACCCCGAGAGTCGTCCCGACGTCTCTCTTGTCGGACGCCGCCAGTAACGGGGGCGTCGAAAACTCGGAACGCCGGCTGTCATGCGGACGTCCTCTCCGTCGTCCGCTTGAAGGATCCACTTACCCCATTCGCAATCTGCGAATGGATTTGCCTTTTCACGTCTTCCGACCCAAAATAGAGAAGATGCATCCCGATGAGGAGGCTCTTTATGGTGGCCCAGCAGAGCGGCGGGCCGGGTGTGCCCGGAGGGCGTCCGCCTCAGATGCGGCCCAAGCCGGCTCCGCGCCCGGGAGGCGGATATCCAGCCATCGGCGGTCCCCAGTTCGGCTTTAATAGCTTAGTGCGTCAGGCGATCGAGACCCGGAAGGCTGTCATCCTGGAGCTCATGACGGGGGAGACCCTTCAAGTCACCTTGCTTCGGGAAGACCAGTTTACGCTGACGGTCCTCCTGAAGGACGAGATCCGCATCGTTTACAAACACGGGATCAAGCAGTTGATCTTTACCAAAGAATGAGGCCAGGTAGGGGCTTGAGGGCTCAATCCAACGCTCGATAAAATCCCCACGTAGCGTCCCAAAGTGATTTCCAGGCCCACCATGCACGCCCGAGGGGGGTGTCTGTCTCGACGTGCGTCAGGACGGGGACTTCCACGAAGCGGACAGTCGGTGACTGCCAGGCCTGCGCCAGACGTCGAGACTCTTCGATAGGAATGGCGGGGTCGGCTGGACTGTGCAGGATCCACGTCGGTACGTTCCAGGGGCGGATGACATGGGCAATCGGGGAGAGTTCCCGAAGCACGGCCTGAAAGTCTGGCGGGGTCTGCCGGCACCAAGCTGAGACCTCTTCGACCGACTGACAGGCCCACAGGCGTTCGGCTTGATGCCGGATCGTCTCCTCCGACCATCCGTGAGTCCGGCCCCATCCTTCTAAGGCTTGGCGGACGGCCGACCGGACGCTGGCCGTGTCCCATCCGTACAAGCGCTCACCGAGGAGGCCGACGGCCATCAAGCGGCAGGCGTCGGCGTAGGCCCCAACGGTCGCCACGGCCCGCAGGCGGGGCCATGAAGGTTCGGACCCAAGAGCCCGCAAGGCCGGACCGGCTCCGACACTGATGCCCACCAAGGCCCACGCCGGACATCGACCCTCTACTTCCTGAAACAGCCGTTTCATTTGGGGGACGACCTGGGGGTCGAATCGAAATTCAGCCAGAGCAGGGACATGAGGCACGTAGGCGTCCAATCCGCTCCAGGCCAGAGCCCGGGCGAAGTCCTCCAGGCGGGGGTCGTCTTTGCCGTCCGGTGTGAGGCCGTGGACGACGACGACGCAGGGCCGGCCCGGGGGGGCCGTGTGGGAGAACCAGTGGTCCACGGCCCATCCGCCGGCCATCGAGAGGGTCTCTACGCCGACCGGGAGCGGGGCCGACGCCGAGGACCACAGGCCCCACATCAAGGCCAGGGCCGGTAGGACCGTCCGCATCCCCCAGAGGACCAGGCCATAAGCGACGACCCCGAGTCCGATCCAAGCGAACCGACGATACGCCATCGGCCCATCCTCAAGCATATGGCGAACAGCGAACGCCAAATGGCGAATAGCAAACGGCGACCTATCTGCCGACCTGCCCACCCCTATCCCATCCGGCACCTTCGGGAGGGGAGCCGCAAAGGAACGAATCGATGGAGTCCTACCTCATCAACAAGGATAAACAAGGATAAACGGCCAGCTGGGTATCGCCTTTGCGTCCGAGGAAGCTTATACTACAATGGACACTCGGCCGCTTCCAAGGCCCCTGTCGGGAAGGACAGGCCGAGACCGGGTGGAGACGATGCTCAAAAAGGACACTTTGGTGGACCTGTTTGAGAATCCTTACTTCCAAGAAGTGCTGGATCAGGCCTTGCGTCAGATCGTCGCCCTGCGGTCGGACCGACGACCCTTTCAGCTCCTCATCGAGTTTCTTCAGTCGGCCAACGTAGACTTCGACTGGGAGCAGTTTCAAGCCCTGGCCCAACGGAATGCCCGCTGGTATTTGGTCAACTCGGAGCCCTTTCTGAAGGAGCTGGCGGCGACCCTCGAGGAAATGCAGGGTTGCAAGAACTCGTGGACTTCTATGAACTGCGCGGTCGTACTGTCCAGCGGGACACCCAAACTGGAAGTGTCGGCTCGCTCCGGCTTGCGGGAAATATTCACGATGCGGGATAACTTTGATAACTGGCTCCGCTTCGTCAACAACATCTTGGAGACGATGGCCAGCACGCTGAATCAGCAGGTATGGATGCCATCCGAGGCTGAGCAACTCGTTACTTGGGACGAACTCCTGAATCAGACCGAGCAATGGCTGGAGGCCATCAAGAGCGCCCTCCAGCAGTGGCACAACCGATACAACAGCAAGCAGTAAGGTAAGGCGTCGGGTCAGGTGCTGAAGGACGGAGGGCCTCATCGGTCATGGGGCGAAAGACGGGTAGCGGGCCGACGACGTACCGTTGCGCCGCTCGCTACTCGCCATGGGCCATCCCCTCCTACGCGCCACGAGTCACGGCCCACGAACTCCTCTATCGCTTGTCACTCCGAAAACGTCTCTAAGGGAGCCATTCGCAATCGCAGGGAGGGGACCGGCGCGTTAGGTACCAGCCGGTCGGACCGGACGGCCGACTGCAGGGCAGGCCAGGTCGTCTGAAGGTGTTGGAAGAGAGCCTCGGCGGCGACCCGGTGGGCGATCTCGCTAGGATGGGGATCCAGGGCCGGGACGGCTTGCAGGCGTCGGGTGTCCATCCCCCAGAAAACCTGAAGTAAGTCCAACCACGGGAGGCCCTCCGCCTGGAGGAGCCGGTGGACCTGCCGATGGATATCTTGAAATGGATAGTCCCTGTTCATCGGAAAACCTACGTGGGGCCAGATCACGAACAAGCAGGGCACGCCGTGACGCCGACACTCCTGCCCGACCTCGGCGACGACCCGCCGGTGCCGTTGCCACGGCTGTCCCTGAGGATCGTAGAGGCCCCGAATGTAGTGCTCCTGGGCCCGACGGAACCGGCGAGCCCACCGCTGATAGTCGATCCAGTAAACCAATCGAGAGGACCGGCGTAGTCGCTGGACCCAGGCCGGCGTGGCCGTCAGACTCTGCTGGAGACGTAAAATCTCCGCCGGGATCGGCCCCGTGTCGGGGTCATTGATAAAGTACCCGAAGATCACGAGGTCCGGTCGATAGCCCCAAGCGGCCCGAAGTTGGCCGAGTTCGTCCTCGGTCGAAGCCCCACTGACGGCCCAGTTTAGGACCTCATAGGTCTCCTGACCTATCGCCGTGTTCAGGAACCACTCTAAGAGCTTCGGATAGGTCTGCGGGGGCTGTACGTTAGCGCCCCAGGTGTAAGAATCGCCAAGGACCAAGACCCGGATGACCCCTTGGGGTTTCTCCGGGGCGTACACGCGATCCCGATAGGGTCGTTGGGGGTCTTCGACGACGACAAAGGTCGGCCGGTCCCATACCCGGGAGGGCGGCATCCAAAGCCACCGGAGCCCCGTCTCGGCGACAGCCAGGACGACGATCAGGCTGTATGCCGTCCCTCGAATCCAACGTCCCACGAGGTACCTCGGAAATTCGGCAGTCCGACAGTTCGGCAATCCGGCAGGTGGGCGGCCACGGAAGAGGAGGCGGAAGATAAGACGGCGGGTTTTGTCAGGGCCTCGGTCTTGGGCCTTCTATGCCTATCTGCCGAATCCCGAACTGCCGAACTCCCGAATTGCCGGATTCCCCTTTATACAAGCTCGTAGGGATCGACCTGAAGACGTAGGAAGTCCCGTCGGAAGGGGAGCCGGGCCAGGACGTCCCGAAGGGCCTGGCGGACGGTCCGCCGGTCTGTCGTCCGGATGAGGACGTGGTACCGGTACTTCCCCTGAAGCCGCCACAGGAGCGGCTGGACCGGCCCGTGGACCTGCGTCTGGGGGATCGAGCGCTCTGTCAAGAGGTCCGCCAGCGTCTGCGCATACTGTCGGGCCAAGGCGTGCTCGGGATGGACGACCGTCAGCAGGACGATACTCGTGAAAGGCGGATACTGAAACCGCTGACGGTATGCCAATTCCTCTCGGAAGAAGCCCTCGTAGTCGTGTTGACATGCATAACGAATGGCGTAGTGCTCGGGTCGATACGTCTGGATGATGGCCCGGCCCGGCCGGTCGGCCCGGCCGGAGCGGCCGACGACCTGCGTGATGAGCTGAAACAGCCGCTCGTGGGACCGAAAGTCGGGTAGGCCCGTACTCGTGTCCGCCTCCAGGACACCGACCAGCGTGACCCGCGGGAAGTGGTGGCCTTTGGCGACCATCTGGGTCCCGACGAGGACCTGGACCCGGCCCTCGTAAAAGTCGCCCAGCAGTCGAAACAGCTCTCGGGGCCGGCTCAGCGTGTCCCGGTCGAGGATGCCCACACGCACGCCGGGAAACTCCTTTTCCAGAAGGGTCTGTACTCGTTCCGTCCCGATGCCCGTGGCGATGAGGTACGGGCTCTCGCAGACGGGACACCGTTTTGGGACCGGCTCGGTCGCATCGCAGTAGTGGCATCGCAGGACACCGGCTTTCTTGTGCAGGACCATGTGGATGCTACACTGCGAGCATGTCAGGACGTGGCCGCAAGCCCGGCACTGCACGAAGGGCGCATAACCCCGACGGTTGATCAGGACGATGGCCGTCTCCCCCCGGTCCAGCGTCTCCCGAAGCGACGTCATCAGGAGGGGCGAAAAGAAGGGGTGGCTCCCCCGGGCATAGGCATCCCGCATGTCGACCAGGACGACCTCCGGCAGGACGGCTCCCGGGACGGCCCGCTGAGTCAACCGGTACAGGCCGTACGTGCCCTGCCGGGCGTGGGCATACGTCTCGACCGACGGCGTGGCTGTCACGAGGAGCGCCACGGCGTTCTCGAACCGGGCCCGGGCGAGGGCCATCTCCCGGGCGTTGTAGACCGGAAGTTCATCCTGCCGATAAGACCCGTCCTGCTCCTCGTCGACGACGAGGACGCCGACGTCCTCCAGGGGCGCGAAGATGGCCGACCGGGCGCCCAGGACGATGCGGGCCTCACCCGTGCGGATCCGCCACCACTCGCTCGTCCGCTGGGCCGGCGTCATCTCGCTGTGGAGAACGGCCAGGAGGTCGCCAAACTGACGGCGGAACCGCTGAGTCACGGCCGGAATCAGGGCGATTTCCGGCATCAGGACGAGGGCCGTCTTGCCCCGCCGGACGGCCGCCTCGATAAGGCGTAGGTAGACCTCCGTCTTGCCGCTCCCGGTCACGCCGTACAGGACGCCGGCGTGGAAAGTCCCGGCCTCGACGTACCTCTGAAGGGACTCCAGGACGGCCCGCTGTTCGTCGTTGAGGATGACGGTCGTCTCACCACCGACAGGAGCGTCCCAGACGATAGGTCGGGGGTGGTATTGCTCGTAAAGCTGAATCCATCCCCGGGCGACCATCCGGCGGAGCCGGTCCCGAAGTCGCCGCTGGGCCGCCTGGGGGTCGGCCTCGGAGGATTCGGCGCCCCGGACCTGCTCAGCCAGCTCCTCCAGCAGGACATCCCGACCCGCCTGCGTCAAGTACGCCAAGATGTCCCGATAGGCCCCCGGCACCCGCTCGCCGTCGGCCGGCGGGCGCACGAGATGGACGACCGTCGTCTTGGGGACCTTCGCCCGCTGATGGAGACGTTCCCGGACCTCGACCCAGCCCCGGGCCCGCAGGTACTGGACGGCCGCATGAAGGCTCCTCGACCCGACGGCCCGCCGGATCTTCGGGAGCGTCGCCTTCCGAACTTCGGCCACGTACAGGAGCACGCGCGCCCACAAGGGCAAACGCCTCTGCGGAGCGCCGGCAGCCCACCCGGCGGCGGCCTGCAGGCCCGCCGGCGTGATGCGGACCTCGGCCCGGTGCAGGGCGTGGAGACCCGGCGGGATGGCCAGGTGGAGGTAAGCCCCTAAGGGCTGAAGATAGTAGTCAGCCGCCCATCGGAGGAGGCGGACCAGCGGCGGCGGACACAGGGGCTGCGGGTCCAGGACGAGGTCGACGGGCTTGTAACGGACCCCCGGTCGGTCCAAAGGGGCCGCCTGGGGATCGACGACGTAGCCCGTCACCCGCCGGTTCCGCAGGGGCACGACGACCCGCAAGCCGACCTGCGGCTCGACGCCCGCCGCCTCAGGCCACAAGTAGGTCAGGTTCTCGTACGGGAACTGTCGGGTCCAGACCTGCACGAGGCGGCCCGGGACTGTCGCCGGCCTCGGCTCCGCCTCGGCCGCCGGGACCCACAGCGCCGTTTTCGTCGTCTTTAGGTCCGACATGCCCACCTTCCACTCCCCGCGTCCCGTCAAGTTAAGCCATCTCGACCCCTCGCATCTAATGCCCTTGCATGGTCGGGGCGACTCGGCAGGTCGCCCCATAGATGTTGTAAGGCGCGGGCCTGCCCCGGGCTGGACCCTCGGTACAGGCCCCGGCCTGCGTCCTCCGACCCATCCGGGTCTACCCCCATCGACCCTGCTTATCCTGGAGCCTGAAACGCCGACGTGCAACCCCGACCCGCTGTCTGTTCGAAGACCATTCAATGGATGTCTGCTTGACTTTTTTTTTTTCTAACGGAGTAAGATCACAGGGAACCCTTAAGTCATAGGGAGGTGGATCATGACTGGAAAAGTGCTTCCATGTCGAGACTTTAGGTCTTACGGGGGAGGAGTACTGTGCGCGGGGGGCCGCCTCATATTTTATGTAGAATCCGACCAAGCCACGGAAGGATGGTGGGTCTCCGATACGCTTTCAGAAGCGACTCCGAGACCTCGGCGGGGCGCCTTGATAGAAGTTCGAAGTACGTCGGCCAAACTCATAGTTCCTAAGGAGGATACGGCTTTCTCGATCATGGACCTGCAGTTACACCGCTCATGGGTTCCGTAGCCCCTTCATCTATGTTTGATCCCAGGAGGCCGATCCAGTCCCTTCCCTAAGCTGACGGGGGATGGGGATGAAGGGAAACGGGTCGGGAGAGTCGGTCCCCGCAGGCGGACAGGCTCGGCGGCGGCCCGGAGCCGGAGGTTCAGGGCCTCGACGAAGAGCGAAAAGCCCATCGCAAAGTAGATGTAGCCCCGCTCGATGTGGCGGCCCAGGCCCTCGGCGACCAGCATGACGCCGATCAGCAGGAGGAAGCTCAGGGCCAGCATCTTGACCGTCGGGTGCCGCTCGATGAACCGATGGACGGCCTCGGCGCTGACCAGCATGACGCCGATGGCCAGGACGATGGCCGTCCCCATGACCCACACCTGGCGGGCCATCCCGACGGCCGTGATGACCGAATCCAGGGAGAATACGACGTCGATCAGAGCGATCTGGACGACGACCCCCACGAGAGACCCTGCCTTTGGAGCCGACCGCGTCCCGGCGGCACCCTCCAGCTTATCGTGAATCTCGTACGTGCTCTTGGCGATTAAGAACAAACCGCCCAGGAGCAAGATGAGACTCTGCCCGGAGACGGGCATGTCCAGGACGGGCAGGACAAACAGGGGCTTTGTCAGTCGCATGATCCAGGTCAGCGTAAAGAGGAGCGCCAGCCGCGTGACGAGGGCCGCCAAGAGGCCCAACCGGCGGGCGAGGGGTTGCCGGTCTCGGGGAAGCCGACCCGAGACGACCGAGATGAACACGATGTTGTCGATGCCCAGGACGACCTCCATGGCCGTCAGGGTCGCTAAGGCGATCCAAGCCTCGATGGTCATGCCTGTCCTCCTCTTGTAGACAGGTCGGTATCAGCCCGTTCCAGGACGCACAGCCAGTCATCGTCCAGGGGGCAAAGGTTCCGGAGTCGCCATCGCAGAGGCCCCGTCGCCAAGGTGTCGAGATAACTCGCCAGGCCGAGGCTGTGGACGTCGCCGAAGACGGTCGAGGCGATGAACAGCCACATCTCATCGGCTCGGCCCTCGGCCAGAAAAGACGAAAAGACTCGGCTTCCGCCCTCGACGAGGAGCCGGTGGACGTCGTAGTCGGCCAGGCGTCGGAGGACGGCGCCCAGGTCGAGGTACCCGGGCGCCGTCGTCGGGACGCCTTCGTAGCGGACGGAATCCGTCCCGGCCGGCGGCGTACGGGTCTTGTCGTGGAACACGATCGTCGGGTGGGGAACTTGGAAGACAGGGTGGTCCGACGGTAGGGAAAGGTCTGCATCCAGGAAGACCCGCCAGACGGGCTTATCAGAGACCAGCCGAGGCAGACGAGGCCGGAGGTCGGGGGTGTCCAGGTCGGCCGTCCGGGCCCCGACGAGGACGGCGTCACAGGTGGCCCGCAGGTGGTGGACCCACGAGCGAGTGCGTTCTGATGTGATCCACAAGCGCCGACTGTCCGGACGGGCGATCCGGCCGTCGGCCGTCAGGGCCGCCTTCAGGACGACCCAAGGGCGACGCGCCCGGACCCATGTCGCAAAGCCCCGCAGAAGCGTCTGAGCCTCGGCCTCCAGGACGCCAACCGCCACGTCCAGGCCGGCCTGTCTCAGGGTCTCGACGCCCCGGCCGTGGACCTGGGGATTTGGGTCGAGGGTCGCGACGACGACACGTCCGACGCCGGCCTCGAGGACGGCGTCCGTGCAGGGCGGCGTCCGGCCGTGGTGACAGCAGGGTTCGAGGGTCACGTAGAGAGTCGCTCCCCGGGTGCGGCGTCCAGCTTGTCGGAGGGCCCAGACTTCGGCATGAGGCGTCCCCGCCCGGACGTGGAAGCCCTGGCCGACGGCCCGGCCGTCTTGGACGACGACGGCCCCGACGGGCGGGTTCGGGGCTGTCGACCCCAGCCCCAGGCGCGCCAGCCGCAGGGCCGCCGCCATCCAGAAGGCGTCCGAGGTCCGATGCCCGGCCACAGCGCCGTCATTCAGTATGGGGCCGGATCTGGAAGCGCTTCTCGAGGTCCTTCATCCGCTCGACGATGCCGCCGTACTCGAGCTCCTCGTAGGGGAGCATGGCGGGGCCGAAGAAGCCCTGCCGCCGGAGCTCGAGGGCTTTCTCGGCGATGCGGTCCTGGACCGACCGCCAGAACGGATGGTCGAAGGGGTCGGCCGCCTCGGTGAACTTCCCGTTGTGGACGCATAGGGCGTGGCAGGTCACGATGGGCGGTCCGTCGAAGTACGAGACGTGCGTGTTGTGCGGGACGGGCATCAGGGGGCCGTTGTGGGACCCCCGCATGAAGCCGGCGACATAGTGCCCAATGGCGAAGGGGGCCAGCATCTCCCCAGCCGCCGGGAAGTCCCCCTGGACACGGACGATCATGACGGGGTCGTCCTTGCCGACGTACTTGCCAGCGATGTTCCGGAGCCGGCTCGTGCTGACGACGGCGGCCTGTTCGCCCGTGGCCCGGTTGTAGATGGCCTCGATAGAGAAACGCTCCGTGTCCCGAAGCAAGGCGGCAATGTCGTAGAGGTCTTCCGGGGCATTCAGCTCGATGATCCGGTCGGCCTCCGTGTAGTTGACGTCCATGATGACGAACTTAAAGCCCTTGCCCAGCTTGGGGCTCAGGATCAGGCCCGAGCAGAACATGGGGTCGGCGAAGGCCAGGTACAGGGGCAGGTTGTAAGCCCCGGGGCTCGTCTTGTCGGCGGCAAAGAAGAGGAACGGCTCGTTGGGTCGTTCCTCGAACTCGATCTCGGCGACCATCGGGCCCATGCCCCGGACGTTGCCGGAGAAGGCGTCCTTCAGGAGGTCTTGGCCGGCCCCGTAGAGGCCCTGGGCCTTGGCAACCTGCGTTCCCTTCATGAAGGCCTCAAAGGCCAGCTTATGGACGTCGGCGTCGTTGGGGCCTCGGTGATGGGCCATCAGGATGGCGATGTCGTCCCCCGTATAGCTGACGTAGACGTCCGAGATCAGGTCCCGTCCGTTTTCCCGGACGTACCCCTCGACGGTCTCCAGGAGGGCCCGGGAGGGCTTGATGTGGCCGCCGATACTGCCGATGTCTGCCTTGATGACCGATAAAGTCGTCTTCATCGTCGCCTCCTCGAATCGATGGGAGTGGCCGACGTCGGCCCGGTCAGGGGCCTGAGCCGACGGATGGCCGGAACGGTCCCCCCAGGACGTAGGCGAAATCATTGTATCGGAACCCATGTTCGATTGCAACCTTTTCCCGAGAGTCCTAAACTTAACCCGAGCTGTAGGCCTGGGGTCGGCGAAGGGCGAAGGGTGAGGAGAGACCGGTCTGTCACGATTCGCCGTTCGCCATTCTCGGTGGGGGCGAACAGGTTTCGACGGAGGTGCGTGGGAGGACAGGTGGCATGCCGTGGGCCTGTCCGCTCGTCAACTGGACAGGGGCCAATAAGTGCCAACACTGATCTCGCCCTGGCGGCTTAACCGATAGCCGTCACGCCGCCAGACGGGCGCCCGTCCCGTCTGGACCGGTGTCATATTACGGGCTATGGCGCCGGGTGCGCCTCGGTCCTGGCGTCGAGATCGAAGGGGCTGGTCCCCGCCTTGACCCTGCCCGTCGGGGCCGGCGGGGACGAGAGGTAAAAGACGGGCTAAGCATGTAGAAGCCTGTCCGACTGGCCTCCGGACGCGGGTTCGATTCCCGCCGCCTCCACCAAAAAATATCCGAAAATATCCGGGTCCTGGGTCTGGAGGATCCCGAGGGAAGCGACCGACGGCCAGACCGTATCTCCCGGGAAGGGACGTTCTTTGAAATCGTCGGGCATGTGGCGTGAGGTCCTGATCACCCAGCTCGGCTCAGAGGTCTTGGTGGCGGTCGTCGAGGATGACCGTCTTGTCGAGTTCCATGCCGACGAACCCCGGGGCTCCAGTCTGCTGGGCAACATCTATAAGGGACGGGTTAAGTCGATCCTACCCGGCATGGACGCCGCCTTCATCGATATCGGTGAGCCCCAAGACGGTTTCCTGTATATCACCGACGTCCGCCCCGTCGTCGCCCGACTCCTGTACGGTGACACGGATGGCCTACCGGCCGGTCGTTGGAGGCGTCCCCAGCATATCGGGGAAGCCCTTCACGAGGGCGATGAGGTCCTCGTTCAGGTCAAACGGGACCCCATCCAGTATAAGGCTCCCCGCGTTTCGACCAAGATCACGCTGACGGGCACGTACTTGGTATATACGCCCGTCCAACCTCATGTGGGCGTCTCGTCCCGCATCACGAACCCCCAGCGCCGTCAGCACCTGAAGGCGCTCGGTCGAGCCTGGGTCGCCGGCCGGGGCGGCCTTATCTTCCGGACGGCCAGCGCCGCCATCCCCGACGAGACCCTGGAACAGGAATGGCGGAGCCTGCAACAGACGTGGCAGAAAGTCCTTCGGCTGGCTCGGTCCCACCCGGCCCCGTGCTTGCTATACCGGGAACCGCCGACCCTGCTTCGCCTGATCCGGGACCTGGTCAATCCGGGCCTCCGCCGCATCTGGGTCGATTCCCCGAACCTCTACCGTTGGCTCCAAGAGCAGTTAGGCGAACACCATCCCGAGTGGCTTCCCTATCTCCAGTTGTATACCGACAGCTCGCCTCTCTTTTACCGGTACCAGATCCACCGGGAGCTCCAGCGGATCTTGAAGCCCCGAGTGTGGCTGAAGTCCGGCGCCTACCTGGTGATCAATCAGACGGAAGCCCTCGTGGCCATCGACGTGAATACGGGAAAGAACATCGGCCTCACGGACTTCCAAGACAGCGTCTTTCGGGTCAACTTGGAGGCCGTCGGGGAGATCGTCCGCCAGATCCGCCTTCGAAACCTCGGTGGGCTCATCCTGATCGACTTCATCGACATGACCTCACCGGAACACTGGCAGAAGCTCCGAGAGGCCCTGGAGGCTGAACTTAAGCGGGACCGGATGCGGACCTACATCCTCCCCCAGTCCAGTACGTCCCTCGTCCTGCTGACCCGCCAGAAGGCGCAGGCTTCTCTCCTGCACCACTTGGGTCAAGTGTGCCCCCGATGCCACGGCCGGGCCTTCGTCTATAGCCCCCGGGTGACGGCCTGGGAAATCATCTGGAAGCTGTCCCAAATCAAGAAGGGCCTCTTTCAGCGAGCCGTCGTCCGAGCCCACCCCCGGGTCACCGAGCTCCTTCGAGGGACCTACCGGGAGCACTTGCGTTCGATATGCCGCCAGATCCGGGCTGAGGTCGAACTCCGGGAAGACGGCAACCTGGCGTGGGAATCCTACGACCTGACGTTTCATTAAAAAGAGTGACGGAGGCGGGACCCGTGAAATCGACCTTGGCACGCTCATTCCTTCATCCATTCGTCTCCCAATGACATGGCGGAACGACCATACTGTGTAGCCGGCATCGACCCCCACAAGGACTTCATCGCCGTGGCCGTCCTGGCCCCGGACCGGGTCGTCCGGGTCGGCGTGATCCGGTGCGAGCCCTTCGTCCGCCTGCGGCGGCGGCTGGAGCGCATCCTGGCCGACGTCCGCTACGTCGGCATCGAGTGGCCCTACTTGGGGAAGAGCCCCCACAGCTATGCGACGGTCTTGGAGACGGCGGCGACCGTCCGGACGCTCGTCCGCCTGATGGGGATCCCGAGCGTGCGCGTCCGGGGGAGCCAGTGGATGCGGCTCCTGAAGACCCGACGTCGGACCCGAGCCTATCTCAAGCAAGCGGCCCGGCGCCTGGCCCGACAGGCCACCCATCGAAGCTTGACGTCGGACCAGAGCGACGCCGTCTGCATCGGCCTCTGGCTCCTGGACCGCCTGGTCGTCCACGGCCGCCTGGACCCACCCGTCCCCCTCCTGGAACGTACGGGCCTTCGGGCGCAGTAGGGCCATTCAGGAGATGGGCTCAGTGCCGGGATACCGACATCACCGAACGTCTGCCGTCTTTCCCGGACGGTCCGGCTCCCGGACTGCCGGACCGCCGGACTGCCGGATGGCCGAACTGCCGAACTGGCGGTCGGCCCTGGAGGCCCTGGCCCGTCGGTTTCCTCGGCCCCAGACGCCCTGGGACGACCCCCTGGCCTTCGTGTATCGGTACGAAGACACCCGGGACCGGGCCGTCGTCGCCTACCTCGTGAGCTTTCTGGCCTTCGGCCACGTGCGGGCCATCGCCCGGGCCGTCGAGCCCCTCCTCGACCGACTCGGCCCCCGGCCGAGCCAGGCCCTCGTCGAGGCGTCTCCGACCGACCTGCGTCGGTGGGTCCACGGGTGGCGCTATCGCTTTATCCCGGCCGAAGCCCTCTACGGAATCCTGGCCTGGATTCGAGATCGGCTCGATCGATGGGAGTCGCTGGAGGCTTACTTTCGGGCGCAGGTCGAGGGGTCCCCTTCGCTTCGGGATTTTGCCGAGACCCACGGTCAGGCCGGTCGCCAATTCTTTCAGCGCCGCGTCCCGGACGTCCCGCGGGTAAAGGCCCGGTTTCTCTTCCCGGTCCCACCCCGGAGTGCGTGCAAACGCCTGGCCTTGTTCATCCGGTGGATGACCCGCCCGGCACCGCCCGACTTGGGTCTATGGGATTTCTGGCCTCGGGCCTGGGTATTCGTCCCAGTCGATACCCACCTGGCCTTCCTGGCTCGCCTGTGGGGCTGGGCCGACGGACGTGTCCCCGACTGGACCTTCATGGAGCAGGTCGCTTCCGTCTTGGCCGCCCTCTGTCCGGAAGACCCGCTTCGGTACGATTACGCCATTACCCAGCTGGGGATCCGCCGTCTCTGTCATCGCCGGCCGGAGCTTCGGCGGTGTGGGGTATGTCCCATGCGGAGCGTTTGCCCCTATCCGGCTGGAAGCGATCCGTCTGGGTGAAAAGGCCCGACGGGTGGGTGAAAAGACCCGGTGGGCAAGGGCGAAAAGCAGAGGCACTGTTCATTGTGGGTGAAGGAATGCCTGAAGAACCTGTTCAGATGAGGGAAGTCGAGGTTTTTACCCTCGAACGCTTCCTTGGTCCTGATCGAGTACGGTGATCGGCTCGATGGCCCACCGGTCTTGAAACAGGGACGGGGCAGAAAGAGATCCCCGCCCTCTGACCTTGGCAGGAGCCCTGGGGGTGCGCATGGTATAATCGGACCTCCGGAGAGGGGAGGTCGGCGATGCAGTCGATAGCCCTCAAGATTTCTATCCCCATCATATTAAGTATATTTCTATTTTTTGGAATTTTGGGGTATCACTCCTACACGGAACGGCGGGCGGCGTTCCGACGCCTCGTCGAACAGGACTCTCAGACCGTCCTCCGGGTCGTCGCCCAGGGGATCGCCCTCCTGATGGAGGTCAAATCCCGGGACCACATCCTGGAGCTTATGCAGAATGCCCGGGCTGAGATGGGTGCCAGCCGCCTGGAAGCTCGCTCGCCCGACGGACGCTATACCCTCCGGGTATCGGACCCCGCGGTACCCCCCCAGGGGTCGACCGAGTGGCTCCAGGTGCGAGTGCCTCTACCGGCTCGGGATACCTGCCGCCGATGTCACGCGATGGCGACTCAGACGGAGGGATATTTAGAGGTCCGACGGAACATCGGTCCCCTGATGGCCATGGCCCGTTCTTGGTACACCCGGGCGAGTCTGACCCACCTTCTGGCATCGATCTTGCTTAGCTTATCCATCGCCGTGACCGTCCACTGGACCGTCCGGCGACCCCTCCAGCGGTTGATCGGAGCCATGGAACGGGTAGCCCAAGGACATTGGGACGTGACCTTACCCATTCAAGGGCAGGACGAGATCGCCTCCCTGGCCCGCCACTTCAACTCGATGTTGGAGCGGCTTCGGGTTTATCAGGAGGAGCGGGAACGGGAGCAGCGGGTCAAGCTCCAGCAGGCCGAGCACATGATGTCGGTCGCCGAGATGGCCGCCTCGCTGGCGCATGAGATCAAGAACCCCTTGGCCGGTATTCAGTCGGCGTTGACGGTCCTATTTGAGCAGGAGGACCTGCGGCCGGAAGCTCGGGAGGTCTACGAGTCCATTATCCAGGACCTGAGTCGTATTAACCAGGTCCTGGAGGACCTCTTGCAGTACGCGCGACCCCGGCCCATCGAGTGGACGGCCGTAGACCTGGGGAGCCTGGTCGAGTCGGTCGTCCAGCGGGTTTTCCCGAGGGTACGGGAAAAGGGCCTCCAGCTTCATACGGACCTGACGGCCGACGTCCCTGTCGTCCAGGGCGACCCCCATCAGCTTCATCAGATGCTGTACAATTTACTCCTCAACGCCATCCAGGCGACCGACGAAGGCGGCCGGGTGACGGTCGGTCTTCGGTCCCGTCCGGAGGCCGATGAAGTCGAGCTGTGGGTCGAGGATACGGGCCACGGAATTCCGCCTGACAAGTTGGACCTCGTCCTCAAGCCTTTCTATTCGACGAAACCGGGCGGGACCGGCTTAGGACTCCCTATTTGTTTGCGGATCATCGAAAACCATGGGGGGCGGCTCTCGATCGAGTCGGAAGTCGGTCGGGGCTCGACCTTCCGGGTTTACCTCCCCATCCGGGGGGCAGGTCGTGCATGACATAGATATTTCGGGAAAGATGAAGGTCCTCATCATAGACGATGAAAAACTCCTCCGGTGGTCCATCGCCCAGAAGCTCCTGGCCTGGGGGTATACGCCCCTGGAGGCCCGTACGGGCAAGGAGGGCCTTCGGCTATTTCGGTCCATGTACCCGGACCTCGTTCTGCTGGACCTGCGGCTTCCTGACGAGGACGGGATGGAGCTCTTGAGGACCTTTCGGAGCGAGGACCCCGACGTTCCCATCGTCGTCATCACGGCTTACGGGAGCGTCGACGAGGCCGTTCAGGCGATGAAGCTCGGGGCCGACGACTTCATGACGAAGCCCCTGGACTTTACCCGTCTTCAAGTCACCCTGGAGCGCCTCCTGGAGAACGTCCGGTTGAAGCGCAAGGTCCGGACCCTTGAGGCCGGTCCTTGGACACTCGATGCCGTCGTTGCCGAGTCACCGGCGATGAGGGCCATCGTTCGGGACCTGCGGCGGATCGTGACGGCGATGCCTTCCAGCGTCCTCATCACGGGCGAGAGCGGCACCGGCAAAGACTTGCTGGCCCGAGTCCTGCACTACTCGTCGGACCGGGCTTCAGGCCCCTTCGTCGTCGTGGACTGCACGGCCATCCCGGAGACCCTCATCGAGAGTGAGCTGTTCGGGTATGAACGGGGCGCTTTCACCGATGCGAAGGCAAGTAAGAAGGGAGCCTTTCTCTTGGCCAACGGCGGGACCCTCGTCCTGGACGAGATCGGCGAGATGCGGCCTTCCCTGCAGGTCAAGCTCCTCCGGGTCCTGGAAGACCGGGCCTTTCGGCCCCTCGGGGGGACGATGGACATCGCGGTCAACGTCTGTGTCATCGCGACGACCAACCGCGACCTGGAGGAGGCCGTCCGGCGGGGCGAATTCCGGAGCGACCTCTACTACCGGCTGAACGTCGTGCGGATTCATATCCCGCCCCTGCGGGAGCGGAAGGAGGACATCCTGCCCCTGGCGATGGCCTTTGTCCGTCAGTTCAACGCCCAATTCCGTCGACACGTCCAGGGGTTCACGGAAGAGGCCGCCCAGGCCTTGCTCCAGCACTCCTGGCCCGGCAATGCCCGAGAGCTTCGGAATGTGATCGAGCGGGCCATGATTCTGTATGATGTTCCCTTACTGGACGTGGCCCACCTGGGTCTTCGGCCGACAGCTCCGCCCAATCTGTTTCGTTTGCCCCCGGAGGGGATTGACCTGGAGAAGCTGGAGGAACAGCTCATCTTGCAGGCCCTGGAGATGGCGCAAGGGAACAAGACGCAGGCCGCCCGGCTCCTGGGCTTGTCCCGAGACGCCTTCCGGTATCGGCTGAAGACGATCCTGGAACGTCGGGGGATGTCGGAGGATCCATCCTTCTCGATGCAGGATGCATGATGTTCGGGATGCGGGATGGGGGGAGGGGTAAGGATGGGCGGTTTTCGGAGAGGGCTCTTTTGGGCGTGGGGGAGCCTCATCGGCGTGGCGGCTTTGGCGTGGGCTCAAACGCCGCCTTGTCAAACGTGTCATAAGGACGTCCATGTCACGTCCCCGGCCCATGCCGACCTGGACTGTACAGATTGCCACTCCAACGTGACGAAGGTCCCCCATCCGCCCAAGCTCTTGAAGCAATTGGGCGGCGACGCTCTCTGTCGGCAATGTCACGACGACGTCGTTCCCCAAGTCGCCGCCAGTGTCCATGGGCCCGAAACCTGTGGCGACTGTCACGGGCCGGCCCACGAGATCCCGCCCCCCCGATGGACCGTCTGTGGGGACTGTCACGCGGAGGCGACGGAAGCCTTTCAGGCCAGCTCTCATCAGAAGAGCCTGAACTGTAGCTCTTGCCATGAAGGCGTTCACGCCCTTCGGTCCCCGAAACAACCCGGATCGAGGGTCCACCCCTTCCAGCAGATTCAAACCTGTGGGACCTGTCATGCGAAGCCGCCCCAGCTCATCGACGGGTACCTCCAAAGCGTCCACGGCCGGGGCCTGCTCCTGGCCGGTCTGGTGACGGCGCCGGCCTGTAGCGATTGTCATGGAAGCCATGGTGTCTTTCCGGTCCGGGACGTCCGCTCGACGGTATCGGCCCGAAATGCGCCCCTCACGTGCGGGCGGTGTCACGTCGGCGTCTTGGACGTGTGGTCGAAAGAGAGCGTCCACGGCCAGCTCTGGCGGGAGGGTCGGACCGGCGGACCGGTCTGCACGACCTGTCACGGGTCCCACCGGATTCAAGAGCCGAGGGCCGGCATCCAACGCCTGAAGTTTCCCGAGACTTGCGGCGGGTGTCACGGAGAGCGCTATCACACGTACCGGGACGGGTTCCACGGCCAGGCCACGGGCCTGGGGTTCCTGACGGCGGCCACTTGTTCGGACTGCCATACGCCGCATCAGAACGAACCAGCCCGGGACCCGAAGTCATCTGTACATCCGGCGAATCTGACTCGAACCTGCGGTCGATGCCACGGTCCGGTCACGGCCGCCTTTGTGACCTTTGACCCCCATGCGGACCCCCGGGACCCCCGGAGGAGCCGGCCGGTCTACTACGTATGGCTCTTCATGACGAGTCTGCTGGTGTTCGTCTTCGGATTCTTTGGAATCCATACCCTCCTCTGGCTTCAGCGATCGGTCGTGGGCGCGCTCCGGGGTGAGTTCCACTCGATCCGACGATGGAAGGACGAGACCGTATGGGTCCGGCGATTTGCGCCGGTCCACATGTGGACCCACGTGGCCATCGTCGTTAGCTTCCTGCTCCTGGCCGCCACGGGCCTTCCCCTCAAGTACCACTATACCCGGTGGGGACCCGTCCTCGCTTCGTGGCTGGGGGGCGTCGATACGACCCGCCTGCTTCACCGGGTTGGGGCCGTGATCACGTTCGGATACGCCGTCTTCCATCTGGGCTATATCCTCTACTGGGCCGGCCTCCGGAGAGACTGGGGCATCCTATGGGGCTGGCGGTCGATGACGCCCCGGTGGCAGGACCTCGTCGACCTTTGGCGCAACGTACGGTATTTCCTGTACTTGGGTCCCCGACCCCGCCTGGACCGATGGACGTACTGGGAAAAGTTCGACTACTTCGCTGTCTTCTGGGGCGTCGTCATCATCGGCTTCTCGGGCCTCTTCTTGTGGCTCCCCAAGTTTTGGACTCGGTTCCTCCCCGGATGGGTCCTCAATGCCGCCTTCGTCGTCCATAGTGACGAGGCTCTTCTGGCCGTAGGATTCATCTTTATCTTCCACTTCTTCCATAATCATCTCCGGCCGGAGAACTTCCCGCTGGACCCCGTCGTGTTCATCGGGAGCCTGCCCCTGAAACGATTTCAGGAAGAGCGGCCGGCCGAATACCAGCGCCTGGTCGAGAGCGGCGAGCTGGAGAAGTACCTGGAAGGCCCGCCGTCCAAGTGTCAGGTCCGCCTGGCTTACATCTTTGGATTTCTGACGCTGACGGTCGGGGTCCTCCTGATTGGTCTGATTCTGGCCACGGCCCTGGGGGCCCTTCGGTCATGAAGCCAGGCACTAAGGCAATAGGCAGTAAGGCAATGACCGACTGGAGGCCTGCATGGTCCGATTTCCCGCCATCGGCAAAATCAGTCCCGAATTTTTCGACCGACACGTCTTCCCCCGACTGGGCGCCCGGCGGCTCGAGGTCCTCGTCCCGCCCCGTCACGGCGTGGACGTCGGGGTCGTCCAGATCGGCCCAGACCTGGTCATGGCCATCACGACGGACCCCATCTATATCGTCCCCCAATATGGGTGGGAACGAGCGGCCTGGTTTGCCTGGCACATCCTGGCCAGCGACGTGACGACCAGCGGATTCCCGCCCGCCTACGCCGCCTTCGACTTCAACTTGCCGATGGAAATGACCGAAGAGGCCTTTGAGCGCATCTGGGCCGTCATCGACAGGGAGAATCAGAAATACGGCGTGACCGTCATCGCTGGCCATACGGGGCGGTATCCCGGCGTGGACTACCCGATGGTCGGCGGGGCGACCTTCATCGCCGTCGGGCCCCGAGACCGTTATCTGACGGCTGACATGGCCCGCCCCGGCGACCTGGTCGTCGTCACGAAGGGGGCGGCCATCGAAGCCGTCGGGATTCTGAGTAACACTTTCCCGAATTACGTTCGGGCCCATTTAGGCGATGCCGTCTTCCGAAAGGCGGCGGCCCTCTTTGATCAGATGAGCACCGTCGAGGACGCCCTGACGAGCGTCTCGGTCGGCGTCCGGGATGAAGGCGTCACGGCCATGCACGACGCCACTGAGTGCGGGGTCCTGGGGGGCGTCTGGGAAGTCGCCGAGGCCAGCGGTCAGGGGGTCGTCCTGTACAAGGACGAAATCCCCGTCTTGGAGGAGGTCCGGGCCGTCTGTGACCTCTTTGGGATCGACCCCTACACGGCCATCAGCGAGGGTACGCTGATCGTCACGGTCCGGCCGTCTCGGGCCGACGACCTCCTGAAGGTCCTCGGCGACCGGGGCATCCTGGCCCGGGTCGTCGGCGAAATTCGGCCGCCGGAGCAGGGCAAGGTCCTTATCGAAGGCGGTCAGGCTCGGCCCCTTGAACACCCGCGGGTCGACCCCTTCTGGGGTGCCATGCAGAGGGCTCTCGAGCAGGGCCTCACGTGACGTTCGGTGTTGGGTCTTGGGTGCTGGGTGTCCGGTATGAAAGACCCCAGACCACCGACCATAGACCTGTTTCGGAGGCCTGGTTCGCTTCGTCTCGAGACGGGGTACTCCAATGACTCCGTCAGGTCTATGGTCTGACGTCTTCTTTGGACCTAACACCCGACACCGAACACCGAAGACCTATTCGTGGCACTCCTGACAGACCTTCGGGTCGGGGCGGAGGCGGCCGGCCGCGTGACAGGTCCCGCAGGCCAGGTCTAAGTCCTCGGGACTGGCATGGAGGCGATGCGGAAACGTGCGTCCGTCGGCCAGCCGGAGGTCGCCCGGCGGTCCGAGGCCGTGACAGTCCTGACAGGCCCGGCGGACTTCCGGGGCGTGGTGGCAAGGGCCGCAGGCCAGGCCCGGTCGCAGGACCTCGGCGGGTTCCCGGACTTCGTGGGGCCGATGGCAGGTCTCACACGCCAGGGCCTGGACGGTGATGTGCTTCGCATGGGAAAAGGTATAGCCCCGATAGGGAGCTGTCTGAAGTTCGATCCCCTGGTGACAGTTCATGCAGGAAGACGTATAGGGGACCTGCACCCAAGCTGGGAGACGGACCGGACGGCCTCGGACGGTCTCTTGGACCTGCCGGTAACTCCAGGCCAACAGGGCCAAGGCATAGTCGGGATTGTGAATCCCGTTAGCCTGGCGGAGGAATTCAAGGTTCGCCTTTACGTCTTGCAAGACCGGGGCGGCGGGTGCCCAGCGGACGGCCGATGCATAGGCCGTCTCGACGTCCCGCAGGGCCCGTTCGAGTACGACCTTCCACTGGAGATAGATCTTCCGGTACCGGGTCCCGTGGCAGGCCATACAACTGACTTCGTTGGCCCGCCGGAGGCCACCCCGGGCCGCGTGTTCGAGGAAGTGACATCCCTCGCAGTCGACGCCCGTCAGGAACATCTTGCTGGGTCGGGGCGGAACGCCCTTCCCGCCGAGGCCGGCGTACAGGTCCCGGGTGGGAGCGTGGCCGCTCAAGTGGCATCGCTCGCACGCCGTGGCGGCCGGCGTCAGGGGGAGACGACCATGCTGAATTTCCTGATGGCAGTCGGTGCACTCGACTTTATGTTCCGTCACGTGCTGATGGTGGAGGTAGGCTTCATCCCCGAACCGGGCCAGTCGTTGCGGCTCGTTGTGACAGGTCAGACAGCGCTCCCGGGGGACGGCTCCCTCGCCCCGGATGCTCTTCTGATGGCACCACACGCACTCCATCCCGAAGCGCCGAACGTCGCCGTGGTCGAAGCGGACGCCCTGGGCCTCGACGGGTCCGGAGGGCGGAATGTGGCAGAGCTCACATCGGGCGGGTCCGGTGCCCAAGCGTTGGTTCTTGAAGTGGCACAGGAAGCACGTCGATTCGGTGACCGTGATGTGAAGGCCCTGGACGATCTGGGAGTGGCAGGACGTACAGCGGAGCCGCATCCCCCGCCGGAGTTCCAGAAGGTGGGGCGCATGGTCGAAGACGATGTCATGGAAGACTTCCTTTCCTTGAAGCAAACGCCGTTCGTGACACCGCAGGCAACTGGCATCTTCGACCTCGGCCCAGGGGTTCGGCCCGTAGGTCTGAGTGATGTACTGAGCGGCCATCGAGAGGGCCTCGTACTTCTTCCGGAATTCGGACGTGATCCCCGGAGGGATGTGGCAATCTACGCAGGGGACGTTCCGATGGGTCGACGCCTTCCAGGACTGATAGTAGGGTTGCATGACGTGGCAAGAGCCGCAGAAGGCCGGCGTCGAGGTCACCTGCATCAACAAGAAGACCGTCAACAGGAGACCGCCCAGGCCGACCATCAACCAGAGGGCACCCCATCGGACGCTTCCCCGCTCGTCGGGGGGACCCTCCGGCGGCTTCTCGCCAGAAAGGCCGGCCCGTCGGATCTCCAAGAGGGCCACCGTCAGGAGGAGGTAAAACCAAAAGGCGATGAGGAGAAACCGTTGGGCCGTCCGATGACCCCGCCAACGCTGGACCTCGCTCCGGATCTCACTGGCGATGGAACGGACCTTTCGGGTCTCGGCCTCGATATCCCCGACCTGCAGGCTGTGGACGACCGGCTGGACGCCGCTCAGGAAGGTCCGAGCCTCTTCCAGCCGCTCCTCCATCGCCCGGGTCGGGACGCCGACGGCCCGGGCCGCCTCGAGGGCCGTCTGGGCTTCTTGGAGGTCGGCGGTGGCCGTCCTCAGGAGGGTCTGGATCTCGGCGGCGACCTTCATGGGTCGTTGGCCGGTCTCATGGCACTTTCCGCAGACCTCCACGAGCCGTTCGGGGTTGACCCGGGTGGTCGCATGGTTGTCATGACAGGCCACGCAGGCGGGCAGGCCCCGGCTTAGAAAGGCCCGGGCGTGCGGGCTCTGGAGGAACATTTCCATGGACCGGGTATGGCACAACCCGCAGACTTCTGAGACTTCCCGAACGCTGGGCGGGGCGGCCCCATGCTTGCCATGGCAAGTCGCACAGTGAGGCGCCCGGGGATGGCCCGAGGCCAGCGCCTGGAAGTGAACGCTGGCGCGGTACTGGTCCACGACATCGGCCGATAGGCCGTACCGCTCCATAAGCTCCTTTTGAGCGTGACACCGACCGCAGGTCTCGGCAACATTCTCTCGATAGACCCGGCTTCGGGGATCTTGGGCCGGTCGGATGTCATGGGTCCCGTGGCAGTCCGTACAGACGGCGACCCGGGTATCACCTCGGGCCAAGGCCTGCCCATGATACGAACTCTGATAATACAGGTACTGGTCAATAGGTATGTTGAAGGGCCGCATCCGCTCCGGGTCGCTGTGGCAGTCGGCGCAGAGCCGGGGGATTTGAGACCGCTCGGGCACGCCCCGGAAGTCTTTCCCGTGAGCGGCCTCCATCTCGAGCGGGCCCTCGACGCCGCCGTGGCAGGCCGTACAGGGCACGCCCTTACGGCTATGGGCATCTTCCGCAAAGCGAGCCTTCAATTCGCTGTGGCACGTCAGACATGTGGACGCCAGCATGAGGACGAAGACGGCCGCATTCATGCCGACCTCGTTCAATAATAACTTCCGACCCACGCCAGGGCGATATACCCCAGCGCCGCCATCAAGGCCCACCACCGGAGGGTTCCCCGCCGCCGATCGTCCAGCCAGGGCAAAAGGGTCCAAAAGGCCAGTAACGCCAGAAAACCCCATCCCAGGACCCACCCCGGCGTCCGAGGTTCCAGCCACTGAAGAGGTCGAAAATACCAGGGTGCCCGGGTCACGGGTGGCGGATGCAGGACGTCGGCGACTTCTGGATGGAGAGGCGGGGCCAAGACGGCCAGGGTCGTCAGGCCGCCGACCCACAGCAGAAGGGCGCTTAGACCCCAGTGGACCCAATCCGGGTAGACCGGCCGACTCAGACTGGGCCGCCGGAGTCCGGACCGCAGGGAGACATACACATGAGTAAAGGTCAATGCGATGAAAAGCCCGGGCAGGGCCGAAACGTGCAGGAAATAAAAGCGCGTCAAGGTATCCTGCGTGACGTCGGTCCCGCCGACGAGGAAGGAAAAGAGGGCCCCGAGCCCCGGGAGTCGACGGATCTCTTCCAAGGCCCGAACCGTCGTCCAGAGGGCCGTCTGGCTCCAAGGCAGGAGGTGACCCGTCACGTCCGAGAGGACCAGCAGGACCAGAAGACCCGTCCCGACGAGCCATTGACCCCGAAGGCGCAAGTAGTCCCGCTGGACTAAGATCCCCAGACCATGAAGAACGGCAAGCCCCATCAAGACATAGGCCCCCCAGTGATGGACCGAGTGGATGACCTCCCCCAAGAAGACCCGATAGCGGATGAGGTTCACGCTCTCGAAGGCCCGTTCGACCGTCGGCCGGTAGTAAAAAGCCAGCAAAGCCCCCGTGAAGGCCTGGACACCGAAGCCCAGCAGGAGGAGAAGACCCGGGAGGTGATGCCATCCGAAGGCCCACCGGGTCGTCCGCCACGAACGCGGTATCCAGCTCCGGAAATCGCCGCCTTTCCGCTGCTTGAAAGACATCGACCCTACTCCATCACTTCGTCGTCACTCCGTCATTTCGTTCCTCCATCACTCCGTTACTTTGTCGTCAGCCCATCACCTCCTTCCCTAAAACCGGATGTATACCTGGCCCTGGACGACCTCAACCGCATATCGCGGGAGAGCGCTGGGCGGCGGACCCTGCAGGACGTTGCCGCTGAGGTCGAACACGCCCCCGTGGCAGGGGCACAGGATGACGTCCCGTTGGGGCGTCCAGCTCACGCCGCACCGCCGGTGGGTGCATAGGGCCGAAAAGGCCAGCCACTGGTGTTCATTCCGCCGGATCAGCAGGACGGGTCGGTCGGCGACGAAGACGACCCGACTGCTCCCCGGGGCCAACATGTCGGCCGGCCCGACCCGATAGCCTGAGGCGCTCGACCCGACATTCTCCCGGGGGGGCCGTAAGAACCGCCACAGGGCGTAAAGCCCGGAACCTACCCACAGCGCTCCCACCAGTCGAACCAGCCACTCCAGGAAGAGCCGCCGCCTCATGGCTTCAATCTCTTGTCCCGGGACCGGGCCTCGATCTGCCGGATCTTGAGGTACAGGGCGATGACCAAGAGCGTGATCCACAGCGTGGCGAAAGCAAAGCCCTTCCGGCGGAAGTCAAATTCGGCCAAGGCCCGCTGACCTGCCGTTCGGGCTTGCTCGGCGGTCTGAACGGCCGGCTCGACGACCTTCTGGACCTCGGCGGGGTCCGACGTGTGGACGACCGTCCGGGCCTTCAAGTAGGCGTTGTGGACATCCCGGAGTTGAAACCAGGCGTCGGCCACGTCCATGCCCTTCTGTTCGGCGGCCGTCAGGAGGCGCCGGGCCTCCTCTTCCAGTATGACCAGACGTCGAATCGTTTCATACATCATACGGGCCACTTGGGTGCCCTTGTCGTCCATCGAGTGGCACTTTCGGCACATGAAGACAGGGGCCTCGGGCTGGAGCTGGTCGAGGGACGTCGTCGGGACCTCGTGATTACCGTGGCAGGCTTCGCACTGCGGGAGGCCCTTCTTTTCGAAGGCGGCCGCGTGGGGACTCTTGCTGAAGTACTCGGCATTCAGGGTATGACAGAGGCCGCACACGTGGGAGAGCGTCTGCACGCCAGGCGGCATGGCGCCGTGGTTGCCGTGGCAGTCGTTGCAGGCCGGGGCCCCCGTGTCGTGTTTCTCCAGGAGGGCCCGGCCGTGGGCCGTCGAAGCGTAGAGGTCGTATTGATTCGTCGGAATCCCGTAAGGCTTCATGTATGCAGGGTCGCTGTGGCACCGGGCGCACATGATGGGCACGTTGACGGCGTACACGCTGGACCGGGGGTCCTTCGGGGGATAGATGGTATGGGCCGTGTGACAGTCCGAACAGGTGGCGACCCGGGTGTCACCCTGCTGGAGCCGCTGACCGTGACGGCTCGTCCAATACTTCTCCAGTTGGTCCGTCGGGAGGGCCGGATTAAACTTCCGCATGTAGGCAGGGTCGGCATGACATCGAGCGCACAAGAAGACCTCCCGGGTCGGGTAGGTCGGCGACTGGGGGTCCCGGCTGGAGCGAATCTCATGGACGTCGTGACAACTGACACAGGTCGCCACGTCGGCCTTTCCGTGCACGCTGGTCTCAAAGCGTTGGAACTGGATGGTATCGATCGAACTGGCCCACTGGGCCATCCGGGATTCGTTCGCGTGGCAGGCGTTGCAGGTCTGCGTGATCTGAGCGCCCTTGGGAACGCCGATATACCCCTTCTTGGGGTCCATCGCCGCGTCCATATCGGCCTGGGTCGGGTCGCCGCCGTGACAGCCGGCGCAGGAGATGCCTTTCTGGAAATGAACGTCATTGACATACTTCTGGGAAGGGGTGTCTTCCAAGAGCTCCCGATGACAGGTCCGACACTGGTCCTGCGTCTGCGCCTGCCCGGTTTGCAGGCCGCCGCCTAAGACCAACGCCAAGACCCCGACGATGACCCAAATGCCAAAGCGCTGCATGATTTCGACCCTTCGAGCAATCGGTGTTGGGGGCTGGGTGTTGGGTCCAAGGAGACTACAGACCCCAGACCGAACGGAGTCGTCGGAATAGCCCGTCTCAGGACGAAGCGAACCTGACCCCCGGAATAGGTCGGTGGTCAGTCGTCCGTGGTCTTTCATACCAAATACCTACCACCCGACATCTCCATCCAGTATCGTGACGCCGTGATGAAGTCCACCCCAGGCCGTCGCCGGAGCGAACGGCCCGGGATCGGCGTCGTCACGACGCCTCCTATGACCGGAAGCCCCATAGCGTCATCGTAGCAATATAGACAAGCACGATCCATCCGATGAGATGAGCGATTTCATTCCGATACTTGCCGAGCCGCCCCTCCCAGAAGGGCACCGTCATCCACAAGAGGCCGCCGAGCGTGAAAAACAAGACACCCACGAACTCCCCCTCCAGGAAGAAGACCTTCGCCGGCAGGATCTTCAGGGTCTGATACATAAACAGAAAGTACCACTCGGGCTTGATCCCTGGCGGCGCCGGCGCAAAGGGGTCGGCCTTCGGACCCAACTCCCACGGATAAAAGACGGCCAAAAAGGCCAGGACATTCAAAACGATCAGCCACAAGAGGAGGTCCCGGAGCAAGAAGTTCGGAAAGAAAGGCATCCGCCGCTTCTCCGACTCGGGTCGCCCGGCCCAGGACTCGGGTTCGGCGATGCCCTGCCGCTGGATGAACAGCAGATGGAGGGTCAGCAGGATGGTGAAGATGCCCGGCAGGAGCGCTACATGCAGGCCGAAAAAGCGGGCCAGGGTCGCCCCGCTGACCTCCTCACCGCCCCGGAGGATTCGGACTAATTCATGACCGATGGCCGGGACCGAGCCGACAATTTCGGTCCCGACCCGTGTCGCAAAGAAAGCCAACTGGTTCCAGGGCAGGAGGTACCCCGTGAAGCCGAAAAACAGAGCCAGCACCAGGAGGAGAAAGCCGCTGACCCACGTGAGCTCCCGGGGCTTTCGATAGGCTCGCGTGAAGTACACGCTAAACATGTGAATGAAGACCGTCAGGATCATCAGGTTGGCGCCCCAACTGTGAATGGACCGGATCAGCCATCCGAACCGGACCTGGGACATGATGAAGCGTACGCTCTCGTAGGATGCGTCCTCGCCGACCCGGTAGTACATCAAGAGCAGGATGCCCGTCGTCACTTGGACCAAAAAAAGGAAGAGGCTGACGCCACCAAAATAGTACCAAATGGTGTGCCGGTGCATGGGCACGTACTTGTGGGACATGAATTCGACGAGGGCCTGGAGTTGATATCGCTCGTCCAGCCACCGATAGATGCGCCGCCACATAGTCACTACCCCACCGCTACAAGATGCGAGATACGAGATGCGAGATACGGGATGCGAGGTACGGCCAATAGAAGACCGACGTCTAGCAGAGTTGTTTGACCCGTGAAGAGCTTGATAGATTCAGCTTTTCCGACCCTTCGAGAAAGACGATTTTTCAAGCATTCGGCAAGTCGGCAGATGGGCGAGGAATCGGGAAAAAGCCGTCGTCGAGGCCTCCGGCCCTCTGTATCCCGTATCTCGCATCTCGTATCCCACATCTCGTATCCCCCATTAGGCCTCCCGCGTGACGTATACGTCGTCCCCCCGAACGACGACCTTCAGGGGCTCCAGGGGCCGCGGCGGGGGACCGGCGATGTTGATACCGTTTAGGTCAAAACGCCCGTTGTGACAGGCGCACCAGATCAACTTCCAGTCCGGCCGGTACTGGACGATGCAGGCCAGATGCGTACAGGTCGCTGTAAAGGCCTTGAAGTCCCCAAACTCCGTCCGAATGAGGAGTACAGGCTCGTTCCCAAACCGGACGACCCGCCCCGAGTTGGGCTCAAAGTCGTCGACCTTCCCAACCTTGACGGCCGACAGCCGCGCCTCGGGGACCCGGGGCGGGATGATGTACTGAATAATGGGATATAAGACGGACGAAATCCAACCGACGATACCCAGGCCGAGAAGCCAGTCGATGAAGCTTCGTCGGGTCACACCCCTCATCGGCCACCCCCTCAAATATACCGCCGAGCGAATACGGAATAGGGTCCCGGGTGCCAGGTCCAGAGAAAAGGGGACTACAGATTACAAACGATGGACCCCACACCTGTAGGGTCTCAGGGACGAGGCCACCTGGTCCAACGAGACAAGGCCCCGGGTCCCTATCCTCCCGGGGCCGGCACCTGAAGTGTCACTTCTTACCCTTCAGGGAGAACAGCCACTCGGCCAGGGTCTTGAGTTCCGCCTCCGTCCCCTTAAAGAGGACCTTATGCTTTTTGCCGTCCTTTTCGACCTTCTTCAGGAGGTAGTCCTGAATCCACTGGGCGCTCTCGACCTTCGAACCGACGTCCGACAGGTCCGTCACCTTCGCTTCTGCTTCTTCTCCCTCAGCGGCCTTTTTCGCCTCGATGCCCTCGGCCTTGATGCTGTGGCACATCGTGCACTTGTACTTGGTGAAGAGCTCCTTGCCCGAGGCGGCCTTCTCCTGGGCCGTCGCCGCTCCCGTCAGGCCGACGACCAGGACGGCCGCCCATGCCATCCATGCCCACGATGCGATCCGCATAAGTGAACCTCCCTTTGCTCTATATCATTTTTAAGGAATCTCTCAGACCCCCAGGAGTCATCCCGGCATCCTCCTCGCGGGCCGGACATGCCCTGAAAACGGGTGGAGCTGGGACCCGGGGACCTGAAGCGTCACTTCTTACCCTTCAGGGAGAACAGCCACTCGGCCAGGGTCTTGAGTTCCGCCTCCGTCCCCTTGAAGAGGACCTTATGCTTTTTGCCGTCCTTTTCGACCTTCTTCAGGAGCCAATCCTGAATCCACTGGGCGCTCTCGACCTTCGAACCGACGTCCGACAGGTCCGTCACCTTCGCTTCTGCTTCCTCTCCTTCCGCGGCCTTCTTGGCTTCGATGCCCTCGGCCTTGATGCTGTGGCACATCGTGCACTTGTACTTGGTGAAGAGTTCCTTGCCTGAAGCGGCCTTCTCCTGGGCCGTCGCCACACCGGCCAGGCCGACGACCAGGAGAGCCGCCCATAACATCCATAACCATGATGCCATTCGCATGGTGGCCCTCCTTCTTCCAGGATGCAAGGCGCAAGATGCAGGATAGGGACTTTGGATATCGATGAATCCCGGGCGTGGTATCCGACATCCGGGCACCTCTCGTCGAAGCCTGGCTTTAGTCCCCTCCCCTCCTGCATCCTGTACCCTGCATCCCGCATCGTGCATCCCGAAATAAAAGAGCGGCCCCTTCCCGCACAGCCGTGCAGGAAGGGGGCGGGTAGTGGGGGGGGTGCTGGATTCCTTGCCTTCCCGACGACTCCGACGTCTACTCCATCGTCCCTCGACCAATGCTTCATTTCAACGGGAGTAACGGAGCACTAAAACGTGTAGCTGACCTTCATGTAGAACACGGTGACGTTATAGCCCTTCAGTTGAGTCCCCATAAGGGTCGCCTCGTTGAACGCACCGGCCGCCGTGACCGGGATATACGCGAAGCCGACGGTACTCAGGTCGTCGTCGTAGCGGAACTTCTCCCAAAGGGCACCGAGCGTGTACGTCAGACCCCGCGTCACGCTATATCGGAGGCTGGCGTTCAAGACGTGGAACCGGACGTCATCGACCTGGTCGAAACTCACCGGCTCAAAGGGATTCGCATCGTTGGCCGATGTCCCGACAGGGCTCACGAAGGCGACGGCCCCATCGGACTTCGAGTACGTATAGGACACGTCCGCCGTCAGCTTCCGCGGCTTCAGCAGAACGGCCTGCAGGCCCCCGCCCAGGCTGTGGAGCTTGTCCTTCTCGTCGGACGTCCAGTTGCTGAGCGAATCTAGACCGGTTTCCCGCACATAGGGATCGCCGACACCGTTCCGAGCCCACTGCCGCACCTTCTGGCTGTTTTTGTACCCTTCGAAGCTATAGAAGGCAAACAGGCTGACTTGCTCCGTCAGCGCATAGTCAGCGTCGACGGAATAGACGGTCCGACGGTCGTTCAAGAGTCCAAAGGGGGAATCCCGGAAATTGTCCTTCCCGTAGACGACCGATCCCGAGAGAGTCAGCTTGTCCGTAGGAGCCACCGAGACCATCCACAAGACGCTGTCCCGGTCCCGATTCGCCTGGTCGTATTTCCGCAGGAAGGGGAGTTGAGGCGGGTTCCTGACCTCCTCCTCACCCAGATGAGAGGCGATGAAGGGGATCATAAAGTCGTATTCGCCCCGCCGCCGGGAACGTTCGTAGGCGGCCCGGAGAGTCAACCAGGACAGGGGTGTCGTGTCGAGGGCAACCTTGAAGATGTTGTCGTCCTGCTCGGCGACCTCCCGGAAGACCCGGTCGGTCCGGATAAACCGGTAGCCAAGCGTGAGCGTCGTCGATTTCCAGACGTCCAGACCCAGGTCTACCGAAAAGCTATTCTTCTTAAAGCCGGTCGGGATGTTGGCCGCCGGTTCGGGCTCCCAGACGGCGTCCACCCAGACGCGGCCCGGGAAGTGAATCTGTTCCGACTTGTTGTCCCAATGGTAGAAGTTGTACTTGAGTTTTAGGCGGGTGAATCGCAGGGGCTTGGACGTCAGCAACAGCTGAAGCTGGGTAACGTCAACCTTCAGGTCCGCCTGCTGGATGGGCAGACTGGCCTTATCCCAGGCGTCGAAGGGGACAGGCTCGCCGGGGACCCTGCTCGGGGCACCCTTGCGGATGGCCCGGTTGGTCGTGTAAGGGACTAAGGGGTCGTTCTGGGTCAGGCGCCCGAAGGAGGCCGTGGCCGAAAGCCGACTCTCGAGGGGGAGGTCCATCAGGACACCGCTGAATGAGAAGTAGTGCGCCCGGTTGTTGGGATACAGGTCGATTAGACCCGAGGCCGGCCCGGCCAGATAGGACTGGCGATAAGCCGTCGCCGTCGTGCTGTCCGTCGCCCGGTAGGGGTTCGCCCACGTCAGGGTGTCGATGTTGTTCGCGAAGTCCGAGAAATAGTAGCTGACGTTCACGAAGAGGGGCTTGCGGCCGTATTCGGCGGCGAGACGCACCTGGGTCGTGTCGTAGTCGATAGGCTCCGGGATTTCGACCACGTTGCCGAAGCCAAAGTTACCACTAAAGGGTCGTGTGCCCTCCCGTTTCTCGAAGCGGGTCTCCGCCGTCAGCCGGAAGGGGTCCCAGGCGACGACCTTCAGGTCGGCCCGGAAGGTCTTCCGAAAGAGGGCTTCATCGAAGGTCGCGGCCCCGGGTAGGTAGCCCAGGATGCGGCTGACCAGGTCCGTCGGCGACCGGGACGACTGCAAGTCACTTTGAAGCCGCGGACTCAACTGAAGATTACCAGTCCCGATGCCCGAAAACAGAGACTGGGCGTCAAAGGCAAACCGGTGGGGGATCTTGTCATAGGTCAGATCCAGCTTGAACCATCCGAACCGCTGACTGGTCAGTTGGAGGAGTTGGTCGTCCCGGGCGATATTCTTCGCCAGAGCCTCCAAGATGTAGGCACCCCGGCGGTACCGGACCATTACGTCGCCCCACGAGCCTGGCGGAAAGGCTCGGTACTCGGTGAACTTCGCCGAGTCCCGGAGATGGCTCACGGCGGCGGCTGTAACTTCCGTCTGGACCGTCACCGTGGGCTTGACTTCTTCTTGGAACTTCTCCTTCTCTTGGGCCCACCCATAGGACACGATGGACGATAAGAGCAGGATTGTCCCCCCCATGACAAGAATTCTCGCACGTTCCGACATGGCCTCCCTCCTTCAGCGGGCTAATATTTTGCCGGATGGATGGTTGCTTCCGTGGATTTGGGAATGGCAGTTCAGACAGTTCCGGTAGAAGGCTCGGTTGTTCAACGCTTGATACGCCGAGAGTCCCTGAGCGGCCTGCTGAGGATTCAAAGCATACAGCCTACCCGGGTGGCCGCTATTGGAATGACAACTCTGGCACAGGAAGGGCGTCTTCGACACCAAAAGCTTGGTATGGGACGATCCATGCGGTGTGTGGCAAGTCCCACAGCTTTCCGTCGCCGGGGGGTGCTCCCACAGGAAGGGACCCCGCTTTTCCGCATGACACTCGTAGCACTTTTCATTGATCGAATTGGCGGCGATTAGCTTGTCGGTCACCGTACCGTGGGGGTTGTGACAGCTCGTGCACTCCATCCGGCCTTCCCGAACGGGATGGTGAGAATTCTTGAGAATCTCGGCCTTCACCTGCTGATGACACGTCGTGCAGGTCTCGACCTCCGTCGGCTTGGCCAGATTCTTCGGATAGCCGCTATGGACGCTGTGGCAGTTCGTGCAGGCCAAATTCCGACTTTCGTGAGGACTCCCATGCCAGAGGGCGACCTTCGTCGTCATCGTCTCATGACAGCTCAGACAGACAGCGTTCCGCTCCTCGACCGAGAGCTTCGACTTCGGACCCAGGACCCGAATCGAGACGTTGGCCGATCCCGTCGGAGCGGCGGAGCTGTCCCCATTCCCGGGGACTTCGCCGCCTTGCTCCTTCACGTGCGCCGCCCCGGGGCCGTGGCAGGTCTCGCACCCGAATTTGGCCTCCGGCGTGCGCTTGTCTTCCTTCACGCCGTGGGTGGTCTGGATGTAACTCTGGTAGTACGGTGCGTGACACTCGCGACACGCCTGCGTGCCCACGTAGCCCTTCGCTGGGGGAGCTTCCTGGGCTGCCGGAACCGACGCCGTGAGGAGGAACCCGACCAGACATCCGATGAGGATGAAAATCTTTGGCTTCATCACCGCCCCCTCCATTCCCTAAAATCGGATGGTCTCTGTATCCTACAATTTCCGTTCCAAACCCCCTGAAAGTCGGGGTGCCGGGCCGTAGGAAGCGCATCGGGTGGAAATAGGCAGGTCGGCCGATCATGGCTCATAGCGGATGGCTTAGAGTCCTATGAGCTATGACCTATGAGTGCATCCGAGCCGTTCGGTTCGTGAAAACCCGCATGGATTCGGCTTTTCCGACCCTTCGAAAAATCGGTGCTCGGTGCTGGGTGTTGGGTGTTGGGTGTTGGGTTCTTGAAAAAGGGACCTAACACCTAACACCGAGCACCCAGCACCCAACACCCATTCTGTCTGAAAAATCGTGCTTCCCGGCCCATGGAAAAGGCCGTCCCGACGCCATTCTCCCGAACCGAACGGCCTTACTAAGCTATCTGCCTCCGTCCCTTGCCTGCGCGAAATCACCCATAGGTGGGTGATTTCACCCGCGGTCCTACGGAAGGGGCGAGCCAATTGCTTTGTTGTGATCGGAGTGGACGCCACGGGCCGACGGAGACGTCGGCCCGCAGGCCGGAGGCCTGTGCCACCGCTTTATTGCGACAGACTTACTGCAAAACGTTACTGACGCCGCAGGAAGGCTACGAGATCTCGAATTTCCTGTTCGGTCAAGGAGATGCGGGGCATTGGCGGAAACCCCGGGTTGCGGGGCCGGCGTCCGGTCTGGCGGTAGACGATCTCAGGGTCGGTGAGCCACAGTTCCAGCATAGTGGCGTCATAGCGGCGGCCGACGCCCCGCAGGTCAGGACCTGCCTTGGGGCCTTGGCCGATCGTGTGACAGTAGGGGCATCCCCGCTCCTGAAAGACCCGTGCCCCCCGTCGGGGGTCGCCCGAGGCACATCCGAAGCCCAGGACGACGATCAGACAACCCAGGCTCCAAGCCCGTCGCCCCATTTGGTTCCTCAGTTTGGGAATTCGGCATCCGGCAGTTCGGGAGTTCGGCAATTCGGCAATTTGGGAATTCAGCCCTGCGGGGGTTTGATTCGGCCGTGGCCAGATATACTTGCCTTGACCGTAGGTCCGGCTGATCTCTACCCCTCTCTATCCCGGACTGCCGAACTCCCGAAAAGAGCATAAGTCCCAAAATTGAGACTTCATCCGGCCCTAAAGTCCCACCTTTTGGACGGCCGCCATCCCAATGTTTCATCTGGGGCCAAGCCCTTTCCGGTTAAGGGCGGGCACAAAAATTGTAACCGATCTCCTATGACTCCCCTCCCTGAGGTGGTCTATGTGGGGTGGCATCCAAACTCTCCACACCTGGGAACGTTCAGGCCTCCTGGACGACGCCTGGAGTCGTCGGGAGTTCCTGAAGTTCTGCGGGCGGATGGCAGTCCTCTTAGGACTTTCGGACGCCTTCATCCCACGGATCGCGCGAGCCCTGGAGACGGCGGTTCAAAATCGGCGGCCCTCGGTCATCTGGCTGGAATTTCAAGACTGCGCTGGGAACACGGAGTCCTTCACGCGGGCGAATTCCCCCTCGGTCGCCCAAGCGGTCTTAGAGGCCGTTTCCCTGGACTACCACGAGACGCTCATGGCGGCGGCCGGGCATCGGGCCGAGGAAGCCCGTCGGAAGGCCCTGGAGGCGAATAAGGGTCAGGTCATCGTCGTGGTCGAGGGCTCGATCCCCACGAAGGACGACGGGATTTACTGCACCATCGGCGGCAAGACGGCCCTTCAGATCATCCGAGAAGTAGAGCCTTACGCCTTGGCCTTCGTGGCTGTCGGGACCTGTGCGGCCTTCGGCGGTCTCCCCAAGGCGAATCCGAACCCCACGGGCGCCGTCGGGGTCGAGGACGTCGTCCGGACGAAGCCGGTCATCAACCTACCGGGGTGTCCGGCGAACCCGGATGTCCTGATGGGGCTTTTGGTGCACTATCTGGTCTTCAACCGTCTGCCGGACCTGGACGCCCAGCGGCGGCCCCTGTTTGCGTTCGGCAAACGGATTCACGACACCTGTGAACGGCGGCCCCACTTCGACGCCGGTCAATTCGCCCTCGCCTTTGACGACTATGGCGCCCGGCAGGGCTACTGCCTCTACAAACTCGGATGCAAGGGCCCCGAAACCTATAACATCTGCGCGTCTCTGCGCTGGAACATGCAGGCCAGCTGGCCCGTCAAAGCCGGCCATCCCTGCATCGGCTGTTCGGAGCGGGACTTCTGGGACCGGTTCACGCCTTTCTATGAGCGGCTTCCTGAGGTACGCGCCTTCGGCGTGGAACAGCGGGCCGACCGCCTGGGCGGCACGCTGGTCGGCGTGACGGCCGTCGGCGTCCTGGCCCATGCCATTTACACCTGGGCGGTCCGGCGGGCCGAGCGGAAGGCGGAAGAGCTGGCCAAGAAGGAAGAGGAAGCCCAGCAGAAATCCCCTGAGGGCTAAAGGAGGGGGATCATGGCTCGCATCGTCGTCGACCCTATCACCCGTATCGAGGGGCACCTCCGCATTGAAGCCGAGGTGGACGGCGGACGCATCGTGCGGGCCTACTCGTCTTGCACGATGTGGCGGGGCGTCGAACGGATCCTCATCGGGCGGGACCCCCGGGACGCCTGGGCCTTTGCCCAGCGCATCTGTGGGGTCTGCACGACCGTCCACGCCTACGCCTCCATCCGGGCCGTGGAGGACGCCCTGGGCATCGACGTGCCCCCGCTGGCCCAAGCCTTCCGGAACCTTATGATCGCTACCCAGAACGCTCACGACCACGTCATGCATTTCTACCACTTGCACGCCCTCGACTGGGTCAACGTCCCGAATGCCCTGAAGGCGGACCCCAAGAAGACGGCTGACCTGGCGCATGCCATCTCCGACTGGCCGAACTCCAGCGAGGCCTACTTCCGGGACGTCCAGAGCAAACTCAAGAAGTTCGTCGAGTCGGGTCAGCTCGGGATCTTCGACAACGCTTACTGGGACCATCCGGCCTACAAGCTCCCGCCGGAGGCGGACCTCCTGGCCGTGGCTCACTACCTGGAGGCCCTGGACTGGCAACGGCGGGTCATCCGGATTCTCACCTTCCTGGGGGGTAAGGACCCCCATCCCAACTTCCTGGTCGGTGGCGTCCCTCTGTCGGTCAACTTAGCGTCCCCGTCGGTTGTTAACGCCGAGGTCCTCTCCATGATCAAGACCCACATCGACGAGCTGAAGGCGTTCGTCGAGAAGGTCTACATCCCGGACCTCATTGCCATCGCCGGCTTTTACAAGGAATGGGCTCAATGGGGTGCCGGCGTCGGCAACTACCTGGCGTACGGCGAGCTCCCCGAGGGGAAGACGAACGAAATCGACCGGCTGTACCTCCCCCGCGGTGCTATCCTGGGTCGGGACCTCCAGACGGTCCACGACGTCGACCCCAAGGACCCCGAGCAGGTCCAGGAGTCCGTGGCTCACTCGTACTATCGTTACAGCCGGGGCGACAGCGCTTTGCTCCATCCCTTCGAGGGCGAGACGGAGCCGAACTACACAGGTCCCAAGCCGCCGTATGAGTACCTCAACGTGGAGGGCAAGTATAGTTGGTTGAAGGCGCCTCGCTGGCGGGGCCACAGCATGGAAGTCGGTCCCCTGGCCCGGATGCTGGTCGCTTATGCCAAGGGCAAGCCCTACGTGAAGGAGAAAGTCGACTACGTCCTCCAGAAACTGGACGTGCCGATAACGGCCCTGTTCTCGACCCTGGGTCGGACGGCCGCCCGGGCTATCGAGGCCTGGGTCATGGCGGAGTACCTACCGCAGGTCTACGACCGCATCATCTCCCTCATCCGGGCAGGCGATACGACGACCTTCAACAGTCTAAAGTGGGACCCCTCGACGTGGCCCCGGGAGGCGAAGGGCTTCGGTTATATGGAAGCGCCTCGCGGCGCTCTGGGTCACTGGGTCACGATTCGCGACGGCAAGATCGCCCACTACCAGTGTGTCGTCCCCTCGACATGGAACGGCGGACCCCGGGACGCGGCCGGCCAGCCCGGCCCTTACGAGGCCGCCCTGGAGGGTACGCCTATCCAGAACCCGGAAGCCCCCCTGGAGCTCCTGCGGACGGTCCATTCCTTTGACCCCTGCATGGCCTGTGCGGCCCACATCTACGACGTCCAGGGCCGGGAAATCGTCCGGGTCCGGATCCAGTGACGGAAAGGGAGGACGGCCATGGCGGAACGACCTGAGTCTCGGATCATTTACATGAAAGTGTGGCAGGCGCCGGTTCGCATCGCCCACTGGTTGATGTTCGTCAGCGTCGTCACCCTGGGGATCACGGGGTACCTCATCGGGAATCCGCCGTTTTCGGCCCCTGTCGAAGCCTCTCGGATATACACCTTTGGGACGATTCGCTTTCTCCACTTTCTGGCCGGCTACGTCCTCCTCGCCTCGTTCTTGCTCCGGCTGTACTGGGGGTTCGTCGGAAACCGTTTCAGCCGATGGGTCACGATGCTCCCTATCCGGAAGCCGCAGTGGCGTTGGATGTGGGGAGAGACCCGGAGCCTCTTCTGGCCCCGTATCCGGTATTACGCCTACACGGGTCATTCCCCGCTGGGCAACCTGGTGTACCTCCTGGTGTATCTCGGCGTCCTGTTCTCGATCGTCACGGGGTTCACGCTGTACGCCCATCAGAAGTACACGCCCTTCTGGCGGACCCTCGGCGCTTGGGGTCTCGCCCTCTTTGGCCACAACCTCAACTTCGTCCACCTCCTCCATCACCTGATGCTGTGGTTCTTCGCCATCTTTCTGGTCGTCCACCTGTACCTGGTCGTGTACACGATGGTCGTGACCCGGACGACGGAAATCGACACGATGATTTCAGGCAAAAAATTCGTCTTTGAGGAAGAGTTGGCGCCTGAAGCCGAAAAGCCCTAAGTGGTTCCCCTCCCGCGCCCGCCCCTCCCGGCC
>JAUQPV010000027.1 GCA_030550225.1 Acidobacteriota bacterium
CGGCTTCCCGCAGAGCCGTCGGGGCTATTCGGATGTAGGGCTCGAGGACGTCGGCGCGGACGTCCAGGACTTTTTCGTCTCCCAGGCTTGCTTTAAGTTTGTGACCAATTTCTGCTGGGCCCATCGGTTCAAATCCTCCATCGTCGGGACGGCTCGGTACCGCTTGAAGTTTGAGAGGAGGCGCTCGTGGCGGATCTTTTCCCGCAGGATAAGGAGACCCTCGTAGAGGGCCTCCGGCCGGGGCGGACAGCCGGGGACGTAGACGTCCACGGGGATGACCTGATTGACGCCCTTCAGGACGTGATACCCGTGGTCCCAGTAAGGCCCACCGCAAGTCGCACAGCTTCCCATCGAGATGACGTACTTGGGCTCGGGCATCTGTTCATAGAGACGCTTGACCCGCGTGGCCATCTTGATCGTCACCGTGCCGGCGACGATCATCAGGTCCGCCTGCCGGGGGGAGGCCCGAAAGACGCCAGCCCCGAAGCGGTCCAGGTCCGTCCGGGCGGAGACCGTGACCATCATCTCGATGGCACAGCAGGCCAGGCCAAAGGTCATCGGCCACAGGGCTGAGAGCCTCGCCCAGTTAAAGATGGCGTCGACCGTCGTCAACAGGACAAAGCCTTCACCCGTCTTTTCGAACCGCTCGACCGGCACGGCGACCATCGGCATACTCCTGGCTTGTCGCATCGTCCCTTAATGTTAGGGGGGCCGCCTCGACCTGTCAAGAATTAAGCCATAAGGCTTTGTCGGCATGGCCGTTGAGTCCGAAAAGCGACGAGCCATCGCATTGGGCCGGTGGGCCGGCCGGAAAATAGGTCGGATGCGATTCCGTGTCGAACCAAAGCGACCGGATGCTGAAGAAAGGACAGCCTCCGATTCCTCCGAACCGAGAGGGAACCGGTGCCACTCCCCGCCGCCTTACTGCTGTATTGCCTTGTTGTCTTACCTACTGCCTTACTGCCTTCGCTTCCGAGGTCGGACCCGGCAGGACGATGGCCCCGTGGGTCCAGTCGCCGAGGACCTCGGCCCGACCCTGAAGGAACAGCCATCCGACGTAAGCGGCCGTAGCGGCGTCGAGTTCATCGTGGGTCGCCGAGGCCCGGATTCCCCGCAGGCCGAGTCGGCGTAGGCCGACTCGCAGACCTTCCAGATCGTGATGCTTTCGGGGTAGGCCTAAGACGTCCTGGGCACCCCCCGGAAAGACCTCAATGACTGGCCAGCCCCGGGCCTCCAGGAGGGACCGCAGACGGAGGCCCCGCTCGGTCAATTTCCGCATGGCACCCAGCGTGATGGGAAAGAAGCGGATGCGCCGGCGCAGGAGCTCACGGTCGCACGGACGCAGGTGTTCCCCGCGGCGGTCGTGGATGTCCTGACGGCCCGGTGGAAGCCACAGGGGCGCATCGACGGCGACGACGCCGGGCCGGACCGCCTCGACGAGGGCCAGAAGCTCTTCGTCGGTATGGAGCAAGCCTGTCCAGACCCGTCGGCCGTCGGTGATACCCACGCCGCTGGCCCGGCGGGCATCGGCGCTCAGGTCGATGCCGACGGCCGTGGCCGGCCCGCCGATGCGGGGGCGCCGCCGACCTTGGGAGAGACAGCCCCTTTCCTGTAACCTATGGCGAGTCATCGGGCCTCGGTCGAGTGAGGATTCGGTCGTTTTAGAAAATCCGCCCTAATACCTGGTACTCGATACCCGGAGGAGGCCCTTCCGATGGAACCGGTCGTCGGCGTCGATACGGGTGGGACCTTCACGGACTTTGTCGTCCTGGATGCCCAGGGCCTGCGCATCTACAAGGTCCCGTCTACGCCGGAGGACCCCTCGGCGGCCGTCGAGCAGGGTCTCCAAGACTTGGGACTTAAAGATAGGGCCACACTGCTTCATGGGACTACCGTCGGGACGAATGCCCTCTTGGAGCGACGGGGAGGCCGGGTCGTCCTCCTGACGACGGCCGGTTTCGAGGACGTCCTCCGCATCGGACGGCAGACCCGGGAACGGCTGTACGACTTGTTTTACCGGCGCCCGCCGGATTTGGTCCCGCCCGAGCGTCGGATCGGGGTCCGGGAACGTACCGGGCCGGACGGCACGGTCGTGACGCCCCTGACGGCTGATGAGGTCGAGCGGGTCCGACGACTCGTCCAGGCCCACGACCCTGAGGCCGTGGCCGTCGTGTTTCTGTTCTCCTATGTAAATCCGGCGCACGAACAGGCCATCCGGGCCGGCTTGGAGGACTTGGGTGTGCCGATTTTTCTGTCGTCGGAGGTGTTCCCCGAGTATCGGGAGTACGAGCGGACCGTCGTCACCGTCCTGAACGCTTATCTGGCACCCGTCATGCAGGGATATCTCCGTCGTCTCCAGGCCCGAGTCGGCGGCCACCTCCGGGTCATGACTTCGACGGGCGGGACCGTGCCGGCCGAGCGGGCTGTTCGGGAGCCTATTCAGACCCTGCTCTCGGGTCCAGCGGCGGGCGTCCTGGGGGCCCGGTTCTTGGCCCGGCGAGCGGGCTTCGACCGCCTGATCACGTTGGACATGGGCGGGACGTCGACGGACGTGTCTCTTATCGACGGGGACGTGACGGTCACCCAGGACGTCAGCCTGGGGGGCCTTCCTATCGGGATTCCGATGATCGACGTCCGGAGCATCGGCGCTGGGGGCGGGTCGATCGCGTGGGTCGACACGGGCGGAGCCCTGCGGGTCGGGCCCCAGAGCGCCGGGGCCGACCCCGGCCCCGTTTGCTACGGCCGGGGCGGCCGGGAGGTCACCGTCACGGACGCCCACCTCTGGCTGGGTCGGATCCACCCGGCTTTTTTCCGGGCCGGGCGCATGCGGCTGTACCCCGACCTGACGGAAGCGGCCCTCCGCCGGATGGCCATCCGTCTCGGTCTCTCCTCGGAAGCCCTGGCCGAGGGCATCGTCGAGGTCGCCAATGCCTCGATGGAGCGAGCCCTTCGAGTCATATCCGTCGAGCGGGGCTACGACCCACGGGACTTTGTCCTCTTCGCCTTTGGCGGCGCCGGTGGCCTCCACGCTTGTACGCTGGCGGCCCGTTTAGGGATCCAGACCGTCGTGAGCCCACCCCATGCCGGCATCGTCTCTGCCTTGGGGACACTGGTAGCCGAACCGATATGGACATACAGCCGGAGCCTGCTCGTGCGGGAAGACGAGGTCGATGACGCCGTCCTTCAGCAAGTCGTCCGTCGCCTGGTCGAGCAAGGCATGGCCGTCCTACGGCAGGAGTCCATCCCGGCCGAGGACGTCCGGGTCACGTGCTTTCTCCAGGTGCGCTACCTGGGCCAGTCCTACGAACTGCTCGTGCCCTTCGGTGGGGACCTTCGGGTCGCGCTGGCGGCCTTTCAGGAGATGCACCGGCGGCGGTATGGCTTTGAACGGACGGACCGGCCCCGCGAGGTCGTCGGCGTCCACGTCCGCCTAACGGCCCCCGCCGCTCGGCCGGAGGTCCCGACCCTCCCGTGGGACCCGGCCAGTGAGCAAGCGGCTCGCCTGGGCGAGACCTTACTGGTCCATGAGGGCCATCGCCACCGGGTCCGGTTGTATGACCGGTCCGCCCTTCGGGCTGGAGCCGCCTTGGAGGGGCCGGCCGCCGTGTTTGACGCCACAGCCACTTTCTTCCTGCCGCCGAGCTGGACGGCCCGGGTCGACACCTCGGGTCACCTGATCGCCAGCCCGGCCTGACAAGCACCGTTCCCCCGTTTGCACTTGGCCGAATCCAGCCCATAATATCTGTACTGACCCCATGACAGAATGTCGTCTAAGCCGGCCGCCCCGCTGTGAAAGTCGGCCGGCCTCCTTGATCGCTGACGTGCAGCCGGCCGTTCCGATATGACCACGCCGTCCTGGCCGGAGGTCCGTATGCCCGTGAAAGTTCGTATTCCGACGCCTCTTCGCCGCCTGACCGGGGGTCAGGCCGAGTTGGCGGTGTCGGCGACGACGGTCGAAGAGCTCCTTATGCAATTGCGATATGACTACGACGCCCTGGCCCAACAGATCCTGGACGACCAGGGCGAGGTCCGGAGCTTCGTGAACATCTTCGTCAACGACGAGGACATCCGCTTCCTCCAGGGCCGTTCGACACCCCTGAAGGACGGGGACGTCGTCTCCATCATCCCCTCCATCGCCGGCGGGTGACCCCCATCGGTGAATCGATCGGCGTTCGGTGTTGGGTCTTTGGGATACGGCCTCCAGCCCAACACCGAACACCCACGACCGAACACCGAGGACCCAGTAGGTTCCCTATGGTCCCGTCCCTCGACCCCCACAGTTTGCTGGCGCGAATCGGGAATACGCCGCTGATCCGCCTCCGTCGTCTGGTCGCCGACTGGTCGGGCGTGGAGGTCTACTGCAAGGCCGAATGGCTGAATCCCGGCGGGTCCGTCAAGGACCGATCGGCCCTGAACATGATCCTGGAAGCCATCCGGCGTGGCGACCTCAAGCCGGGTCAGACCATCTTGGACGCTACGTCCGGCAATACGGGGATCGCCTTAGCGATGATCGGAGCCGTCCTGGGATACCGGGTCTGCCTGTGCATTCCGGCCAACGCCAGCGCCGAGCGGTTCAAGATTCTGCAAGCATACGGGGCCCAGGTCATTCGGACGGACCCCCTCGAGGGGTCCGACGGCGCCATCCGGATGGCCGACCGTCTCATGCGGGAAGCCCCGGACCTATACTACCGGGTCGACCAATACGGCAATCCGGACAACTGGCGGGCCCATTACAAGACGACGGCCGAAGAGATCTGGCGCCAGACTGACGGCCGCGTCACCCACTTTATCGCCGGCCTGGGGACGTCGGGGACCCTCGTCGGGACAGGTCGACGACTCAAGGAACTCCGCCCGGACGTCCAGGTCATCGCCGTCGAGCCTGAGCCCTTCCACGGCATCGAGGGCCTTAAAAACATGGCGACGGCCATCGTCCCGCCCATCTACGACCCGTCGGTCCACGACCTCAAAGTCGAGGTCCGCACGGAGGAGGCTTATTACTGGACCCGCCGGCTGGCCCGGGAGGAGGGCCTCTTCGTCGGTCAGTCCTCTGGCGCCGTCATGGCCGCCCTCATGAAGTTGCGACCCATGATCCGGGAGGGCGTCGTCGTCCTGATCTTCGCCGACGGCGGCGACAAGTACCTGAGCACGGCTACGTGGGCAGACCGGTGAGGGAAGAAAAGGGGATGGAAACGAAAGTGAAGTGACGGAGTGACGAAGTCAAAGAGAAAGGTTCCCGAAACGGAACCCCCTTATTCCTGACCTCGTCACTCCGTCCATTCATTACTTCGTCCCTTCTTCACTCCCGAATCAGGCCCTCCGCCGGGCACCTTGACGGGCCAGCCGGTCGGCTTCTTGGTTCCATTCGCGGGGGACGTGGACGATGCGCCAGGTCCGAAACTCGGACAGCAGGCGACGGACTTCCGCATAGAGCGGCTGGAGACGTCTCGACCGGACTTCGTACAGGCCCAGAAGCTGGTAGACCGTCAGTTCGGAGTCTGTCCGGATTTCAACGCCGTCGACACCGGCCGATCGGAGCCACCGGAGGGCCCGGAGGATGGCCGTGTACTCGGCGACGTTATTTGTCGCGAAGCCGATATAGCCCGATTCGGTATGTCGCACCCTACCGAAGGCGTCCCGGATGACGAATCCGTAACCGGAGGGACCCGGGTTCCCGAGGCTGGCCCCGTCAGTTTCCGCGACCCATAGGGAGACTTCTTCTTCCGCGACCTGTTCCTGGCCCGGGAGACCCCCGGGGCCCGCCAGGTGGTCCCACCCGGCGGGCGTCAGGGAGACAAGGCGACCGTCCCGGGTCCGGAGGCGGATCTCGCCGACAGGCTCGGCCACGACACGACCGATCCGACGGGCACCCGCAAAGGGCGGTTTCGAGACTTCGGGCGGCAGGACGACGATCCAGGCGTAATCTTCGCCGCCTCGAAAGACCATGTCCCAAGGATCCCGGCCGACCTCTTGGCAGACGGCCCGGAACGTCTCGTCGGGCTCGAGGGCCGTCTCGTCCAGCTCGGCCCCGACGCCGTTGACCTGGAGAAGACGCCAGAGGTCGATGAGGAGGCCGTCACTGATGTCGATGGCGGCAGCGGCATGACGGGCCGCCCACCGGTGCCACCGGACAGGCAGACGAGGTCGCAGGATAGCTTCGACGGCCCGCTCGACGACCCGATGAAGGAGGGTGGGCCACTCGTCGGCTACCAGGATTTCCGAAATATGCTCGGCCAACGGGACCGGTCGGCCGTCCTGATGCCAGCGTTCCAGTAAAGCGACCCCGAGGCCGGCCCACCCGACAGGCCCCGTCAGCCAGACCGAGGCCCCCGGCCGGGCACCCCGTCGGGAGAGGGGCGTCCGGGTATAGCCCAGGACTGAGACGACCAGCCCCCACCGGGTATCCCGAATGGTGTCCCCTCCGGCGAGGTAAGCGCCCATGTCTCGGCAGGCCTGGAGGACGCCCCGGTAGAGGGCTTGTAGGCTGTCCAGGTCGCCGTCGGGGGGGACCTGGAGGGCGACCCATAGATACCGAGGCCGGGCGCCCTGGACCCAGACGTCGCTGACGGCTCGCAGGACGGCCTTATAGCCGACGACCTCCAGCGAGCACCACGACCGCCGGAAGTGGACGTCTTCAACCAGCTGGTCGACGGAGAAGACGCACCATCGGGCACCTTCCCGCCAGACCGTAGCGTCTTCCTGCCAGGTCGTCCGGACCGGTCGAGGGGGCGGCCCGACCTGCGAGGCGATCCATTCGACCCATTCCCACTCGTTCATTAGAACCTCGGCAGTAAGGCAATAAGGCAGTAAGGCAGTAAGGCGATTGGAATGGTAGGTAACTGCACGGCTATCCCCCATTGCCTACCTGATGTACGGGTTTTACCAGAGCCGTTCGGTTCGGGAGAATGGCGTCAGAACGGCCCTTCCCAGCGCCTGGGAAGCACGATTTTTCAAGCAAGATAGGTGCTGGGTGTCGGGTGTCAGGTGGTGGGTTGTTGAAGAAGGCCTAACACCCAGCACCCAACACCGATTTCTCGGAAGGTCCCGGGCCCAGGTGCCGGGTCCCGGTGGGGCGACGGCTTTTCCCGCTCTCCGGCCCATCTGCCCCCCCAGCCTTATTGCCTTACTGCCCTACTGCCTTATTGCCTTTCCCGTCCGGGACGACCCAGGCCGGTAGTGTCAGCCAGAGCATCAAGACTTCGGAATCTCCGAAGTTGTATTCAAACAGGCCCGCTACGCCCAAACTGACCCAGGCGGCCAGCAAGCCAGCGGCTAAAGCTTTTTCAGGGGATGTCTCGGCCCGGTGGTAGCGGACCCGGAGCCATTGGAGTCCGCTAAAGTACCATCCCAGCCATATCACCAGGCCCGGCAAGCCCCGTTCGACGGCCATCTGCAAGAGGTTGTCGTGGAAGTGGGCCTGGACCTCCCCTTCGGGCATGGCCGGCAAACGGTAATTGTCATAAATGTAAGGCATCTGGTCTGGCCCCGTCCCGAGCCAAGGGTAATCCCGGACGACCCGGAGGCCCATCTCCCACAGCCAAAGCCGCATCCGGTTTGACACTTCCGAGGGGCTGAAGAAATGCTCCAGCCGATAGGAGAGGACCGGCGGGGCCAACCAGAAGACTGCCAAGCCCAGGACGCCGCAGGTCAAGACCAAGCGGGTTGCCCTCTGCCATCCCCGAAGCGACGCCAAGACGGTCAGGCCGGCCAGGGTCCCCAGCCAGGCGCTCCGGGTCAACGATAAGACCAGGACTGTCCCCGTCAGGACGGCGGCCCCAGCGAGCCACCATCGGAGCCGATCGAGCCACAAGGCGGCCACGACGATAAGGAAGATGACGCTCAACATCCCGCCCAAGGTCATGTAATGACTCAAGAGGCCCGTCACGCGCCGCTCGATGGTCCCATGACCGATCCAGACGTACTGGAGTAGACCGACACCGCTGGTGACGACGCCCCCCAGGGTCAAGGCATACAGCCCCGCCCTTCGAAAAGGTGCCCCATAGCGGGCGACCAGCGCCGCCAGCAAGATCGGCGGGGCCCAGAACATAAGCTTACGCGTGTGATGCCAGGCCCGAGTCGGCTCCAATGCCCAGGTCGCCGTCACGACCGTCCAACCGACCAATAGCAGATTCCACAAGCCATACGTCCGGGGGAAGGCCCGAAGACCCCGGTGAATCCAGCGGGGGTCCCACAGAAGGAAGACGATCGCCATCAAGACCAGCATCACCTGGGTGACCGTGATAGAGCAGAAGCATCCGAGGACATACGCCAGGGCCAAATAAGCTGGCAAGTCCCTCAAGTCCTTCGGCATGGTCCCCCGTCTCAAGTCGAAGGCATCGTGATGTGCCGGAAGCGGTCGGTCCCGTAGAGGGTCGCCTCCAGCATCAGTCGGACAGCCTGCGTGAGGGCCTCGTCGGGCACGGCATCGACCCGCTGACTGGGATGGTGGAGACGGATCTGAAGGTCCGTCCAGGGGGCCCACCGGGTCGGGTCGATAGGGCCCCAGATGACCACGATGGGTCGGTCCAGCAAGGCCGCCAGGTGAGTGATCCCGTTGTCAAAGCCGACATAGAGGTCCGTGTAAGTCAAGAGCTGGGCGACGTCGGTCAGGGGCCAGCGGTCCAGGACCGCCACCCGGTCCGGCGGGAAGGCCCGGGCCTGCGGGGGGAGGTCTTGCTCCGTCGGGCCCATGAAGAGACCAAAGGCCAGATTCGGCCACTGGCAGAGCCATTGGTGCAAGAGGGCCAACGTACGTTCGTAAGGCCACCGCTTATATCGGAAACGGGCCCCGGGGTGGACCAATACGAAGGGTCGACCCTGAAGCCATTCCAGAAGGGACCGCACCCGGGGTCGGGGAGGCTGTTGAGCGGCCGGAAACACGGGTTTGCGCAGGGACTCCCGGGGGATCGCCCCGACGATCGGATACAACAAGCGGGCCTGGACCTCGACGGTGTGCAAGGGGCGTCCGATGATCTGGTCGTTGACTGTATGAGTGTATACCGACCGGAAGCGAAACCGTTCGAGTCCGACTTTCCCCTTGGCGTGCGTCCATAGCGTGATGAAGGCACTCAAGTTGCCGCCATGAAAGTTGATGACCCAATCGTAAGACTCCCGAAGCCAAGCCTCTGTCCGAAAAAGCACCCGCAGGTACCCCCGGGATTCCCGGGGGACGACCGCCAGGCAGTCGATCGTCGGGTAGTCCTCTAAGAGTTCGACAAACTCCGGGTGGACCACGTAGGTGACGTGCGCCTCCGGCTGGACCTGCTTGAAGGCATCCAGCGCCGGCAGGTTCAGGAGGATGTCACCCAAAGACCGCAGGCGGACCCACAGGACGCGCATACGAAAACTCCGCCTCTTCTTATGTTACCACGATTTAGGTACCCATAAAAATCCAGAGCCGACCCCATCATTCGGCAGTTCGGAAATTCGGCCATCCGGCGGTCCGGCGATGGGGAAATGTCGACGGCTCTGCTCCAAGATAGAGGACAAGGAAAGGTCAGCTCAGAAAACAAAAAGGGAATAAGGCAAGGGAAGGCTCCCTCCCATCGAAGCGGCCTCATAAATCCCATGCGCGTGATCAACGCGGGACTGACACCGGCATCCCGGCTGGCTCTTGAGGAGAACACCGGCAGTGATGCCAATGTCCTGAAAAGTGTCGTGGAATGAGCCTACAAGGAGAGGGGCTCGGGCTGAAGACCCTCACCTGGACCTCTCCCTTAATAGAGCCGTTCGGCTCATAAGAATGGCATCGAGACCGTCTTTTCCACCGCCCAAGAGGCACGGTTTTTCAAAAGTGATAGAGTGACGAAGTAATGGTGTAAAGATTACCCATATCCCCTACCCATCTGTCCAATGCTTGAAAAACCGTCTTTCTCGAAGGGTCCGAAAAGCTGAATCCATCGCTTCCATAGAATAGAAAGCCACTCCTTAGGTCCCTGGGAGATGTGGAAATTTTGTGGAAATACCTGTGGAAATGCTGTGGAACCGGGATGTGAATATGTGGAAATCGGCTCGCCAGGGATCCCGTTTTCCACATGGAAGCCCTCCGATTTCCACAAGTTGTGGAAATTGAAAACCCGCTTCCCATCTTGCAAAAACCCCGATTTCCACATTTCCACATCCTATTCTTCTTCTTATATATACACACCTCAAAAGAAGGGAAGTAGATGTATAAGAAGAAGTGCATCGCGGGGATAGACTGCCTGCCGAGTTGCCCATCTACCCAGGACTGGATGACTTGATTTTCGGGGCCGAGACGGCCTATGATGGCGTTGGACGGGGGCACCGGATGGATGGGGCCTTCCGTTACTCTGGCCGCCCGAGGAAGACCATGAAAGTGGCTGTCGAGAAGGAGACTCTTTTCACGGAACTTCGGCTGATTCAGGGGGCCATCGAGAAGAAGTCGGCGATTCCGACACTTTCGTACTTTCTGATGGAAGCGGAGGAAAACCGTCTTCGGCTGACGGCCTCCGACATGGAGCTGAGCTACCAATCGATCATTCCGGCTCAGGTCGCGGCTCGAGGCCGTATTGCCCTGCCGGCGAAGGTCTTGGTCGATGTCGTCCGAACGTTACCAGAGGGTCTGATTACCATCGAATTGGTCGAGCTACCGCGGGTCCTACTCGAGGCGGGCCGTTCCAGCTTTGAGCTATTGGGCTTGTCGCCGGACGACTATCCGATCCCGCAGGTACCGGCCTTGGGGGACACGGCCCATGTTCTTCCGGCTTGGGTCCTGCGGCGGGCTATCGACTATACGGAATTTGTAATCCCCAAACATACGCTGCGGGAAGCCTTCCTGGGGATGCTCTTGGAAAAGCGTGGAGAGGTGCTTTCGGCGGCGGCGATGGACATCTACCGTTTGGCCTACTATGAGTCCCGTTGGGAAGGGTCATCGGCAGTCCCCGACTTTAGCCTGCTGATTCATCGGAAAGCTTTGGCGGAACTGAAGAACGCTCTGGCCGCGGACGCCTTTGAGACGATCCGTTTCGGTGTGAGCGGCCACTTGATCACTTTCGAGCTGGGGCATCGGCGTATCAGCATTCGCATGATCGACGACACGTTTCCCGAATATCGGAGTTTTATCCCGGAGAGTGCGCCTTACCGGATTCAGGCCTCGCGGCTTCCGCTTTTAGAGGCCTTTCGCCGAGTCGTCTTATTGGCCAAGGGCACGCCTGTCGCCAGCGCACCGTCTGTCCGAATCGAGCCGAAAGACGGCTCTCTGGAACTTCGGTTCCAGCACCCTGCCGTCGGGACTGCCCGAGACGTGGTCGAAGCGACGATCTATGGGTCTCCCTTTCCCGTGTATGTGAACGGTGAGTTTCTTGTGGAATTTCTATCGGCCGTCCAAGACGAGGAGGTCGAGCTGTGGTTTAAGTCGACCCGAGAGCCGGCGGCGGTCCGACCCGTGGGTGCCAACACGATGGAAACTTACTGCTATGTGTACATGCCCATCGCGGAGGCCGAGACGGCTGGCGTGACCGAAGAAGTCCGTGTACCCGAAGAAGAGGAAGATGACGTGGCGATGGAAGATTAAGGGCTTCCGAAACCTGGACATCGACGCGGAGTTAGACGAGAGCTTGACGCTGGTCGTCGGTCCCAACGCCAGCGGCAAGACGAGCCTTTTGGAAGCCCTTTACTGGATCGCCTATGGGCGGTCCTTTCGGACCCGCTCGGCGGCCGCCGTCCTTCGGCATGGTCATACGGCAGCCAACGTTCAAATTGAGTGGCCCTCTTCTCTCGAAAAGGTCGAGCTTCAACTCACGGCTTCGGCTTCGAAACTTCGGTATCAAGGTCAGCCGATTTCCTTTGTCGAGTGGCGAAAGCGCTGGCCGCTTTTGTACATCGGCGGCCGCGAATGGGCCCCTTTATCGAACCGGTCCCTGTGGCGGCGGAAGCTCTTAGACGAGAGCCTCTTAGCCCTCTTTCCGGAGTATCAAGAATGGCGGCGACGCTATCGCCAAGCGTGGATCCAGAGGACTCATGCCCTGATGGCCGGCTGGTCTGCGGAGGCCCGGCGCCCTTGGGACGAGGCCTTCATCCAAGCCGGGGCCAAGGTCTGGGAGGCCCGGAATTACTTGATTCGGCAGGTCCGGGAAGTGGTCCGTAGCCGATGGCGGTTTCTATTTCCCCAAGAGGATTTGGAAATCCAGCTCTGGAGCCCGTGGGTCACGACCTGGGAGTCCCAGCTCCCATCGGTCTTCCAAGAGGCCCTTCGACGGGCCGAATCGGAGGAAAAGAATACGGGCCGTTGCCAGGTGGGCCCCCATCGGGACGACTTAGCCGTTCGCACGACCTCGGGGTCCTTCTGGGATATGGCCTCGGCCGGCCAGGTCCGGTCCTTCTTGATCGTGTGGGCCGACGCCGTGGCCGAAATGGCCGACAAGCTCGGCAAGGTTCCTATGCTCTTACTGATCGATGACTTTGACGCCGAGATCGACCTGCCCCGGGCCCGTCTCGTCCTGCCTTGGCTGGCCCGACATCGGGCTATCCTCACGACCCACCGTCGGTTCTGGCTCCGTGCGGAGGATTTCCCGGGTCAGCGAATGGAAATCCGGGGTGGTCGCCTGATTCCAGTCCCGGTCTCGGGGAGTCCTCGGGCTGGGTCCTCTTGACTACCGGGCCTCGGCGGCCGTCCAAGATGTGATAGAGGGTCGCCCGGCAGATACCCAGGATTCGAGCCGACCGGCTTTTATCGAATCTCGTCTCCTGGAGGACCAACTGGGCATATTGCCTCTCGAATTCAGCCCGCACGACCGCCAGCGGCTGAAGCCGCGGGACTTGAATGGTCCACAGGTTGAATTCATCTCGGTCGGTCGTCCCAGTCCCTTCGTTCAGACCAAGCTGAACTTCAGGGGGCAGGTGTTCGGGTCTCAAGACAGTGTCCCCACGAGCCTCGACCAGGGCCGATACGAGGACGGATTCCAGCTCCCGGACGTTGCCGGGCCATGAGTGGTGAAGCAGAAAATCCCAGACTCGCGGGTGAATGTCCTGAACTTGGGTACCCAAGAGGGACTGATACTTTTGAAGGAAGAACTCGACCAGGAGAGGGATGTCCTCCCGCCGGTCTCGTAAGGCCGGGAGGCGGACGCATGGTGTCCAGATGCGGAAGTACAGGTCTTTTCGAAGTTTCCCGTGCTGAACCAGATCTTCCAGGGGGGCGTGGGTCGCAAAGATAAAACGGCAGTGAACAGGTCGTTCTATGTCATCGCCGATCCGGCGGACTTTCTTTTCCTGAAGAACCCGTAGGATTTTGGCTTGATGGTAGAGGCTCATATCTCCGATTTCGTCGAAGAAGACCGTCCCCAGACCGGCCCGCTCGATGAGACCCGGCGTATCCCGGTCGGCGCCCGTGAATGCTCCCCGGCGATACCCGAAGAGTTCGCTTTCCAGCAGATGCTCCGGGATGGCCGCGCAGTTCACGGCGATAAAGGGGGCCTCGGCGTGGGGGCCCAGACGGTGAAGGGCTTGGGCGACCAGCTCCTTGCCGGTCCCCGTTTCCCCTCGAATAAGGACACACACCGGTAAGGCGGCCAAACGGACGATCTGCTGACGTACCCGTACGATGGCCGGGGACACCCCCACGATGCCGGTCGTATCTCCGACGGGCTTCACCGATAAAGTCAGAGAGGTCCGGGCGTTCGCCATATCCCAATCGATCGCCTGTTTGGGACTCATGTGTCCCCGTCTCCAGAATCAGTCGGCCGATAGGCAGGTGGACAGGTCGGCAGATAGAGAAGAAATGGGAAACTCCAACCCCATGGAAGGGCCGTTCCAAACCTCCCAGACCGCCGAATGAGAAGACTTACGGGCGCTGGCCTCCTTTCAGATAGACGTATGGAGACGGGGTATTGGGCAGGAAGTCTCGGCAGACAGGCAGGTCGGCAGGTGGGCCCCTTCGCTCATGGCTCATAGCGGATGGCTCATCGTCCTGTGAGCTATGAACCATGACCCCCGAGCTCATCTCACTGGGACCCGGACCTTCTTAAAAATCGTGCTTCTCGGGCGCTGGAAAAGGCCGTTCCGACGCCATTCTCACAAGCCGAACGGCTCCGTCAAAACATCTGGAGCCGCCAGAGGTCGTGAATATGAACGAGTCCTTCGAGTCGACCCTCTTCGTTGACGACGATCAGGGCCGTGATTTTGAACTTTTCCATCAGACGAAGGGCATCCACCGCCAGGTCGTCGGGCCGGACGGTCTTCGGGTGGGGGGTCATGACGGCATCGATGGTCAGGCCTTCGACACTCCCATGACGCTCCAAGGTCCGGCGCAAGTCACCGTCTGTGTAAATGCCCACGACGCGATCGGCCGCATCGACGACGGCCGTACATCCGAATCCCTTCTGGGTCATCTCTCGGACCGCCCGCACCAGAGGGGTCCCAAGGGGGACTCTCGGAACGTCGTCCCCCGTGTGCATGACTTGGGCAACCCGCAGGAGTTTACGTCCGATGCTCCCTGCTGGATGGAGCCGGGATAAGACGGCTTCGGTGATACCCTTACATCGCATCACGGCGACGGCCAGGGCGTCACATAGGGAGAGCATCACAGTCGTGCTGGTCGTAGGCAGGATGCCGTCCGGCGAAGCTTCCTGCAGGAGACCGACGGCCAGGACGACTTGACTGTAGCGGGCCAAAGCGACATCCCGAGACCTCGTGATGGCTATCGATGGGACGCCCAGACGATGAAGCCACTCAAGAAGGCGCAGAAGCTCCGGCGTCTCGCCACTGTAGGAGAGAAGGACGACGATATCGTCAGGTGTCACCAGACCTAAATCGCCGTGCAGGGCTTCGACCGGATGTAAGAAAAGAGAAGGGATCCCCACACTGGTCAAGGTGCCAGCCAGCTTTTTCCCGATGATGCCTGACTTGCCGACGCCGGACACGATCACCCGACCCCGACACGCCGCCAGGCGCCGGACGGCCTCTGCAAACTCGAGTCCCAACGTCCGGGCGAGTCGGGAAACGGCCTGACCTTCCAGGCGAAGGACCCGTCGTCCGACGGCGACGATCTCGGCGTCCGTAAGTGGGACGGATGCGACCTCGTGGGATGCCTTCATGACCACGGCTCCAGATAGGCTTAGTAGGGACTTGTCGCCCTTAGGGCCATCCCTGAGGTACTCCATTATAACAAAGCCGTTAGTCCACCAGAATGGCGCAGGACCGGCCTTTCCCATGGCCTGGGAAGCACGGTGTTTCAAAGGTACGGAGGGACGAAGGGATGATGGGATGGAAGGATGATCCCGACCGGCCCGTCGGCCCAAGACCGGGACTCGTCCCTCCTTCCCTTCAAACAATCGTCCGCCCCCGAAGGGTCGGAAAAGCCGATCCCATTGGGATTCTCCCGGGCCGAACAGCTATGCTAACATAGAAAAGCTCACCCGGTGGCCGGAGGATCGTCCGTATGATTCCGCGCTACACCCTTCCAGAGATGGCCCGGTGGTGGTCGGATGAGTTCCGCCTCCAGTGCTGGCTGGACGTGGAGATGGCCGTTTTGGAGGCTTTCGTCCGACTCGGCTGGTTGACTCCCGAAGAGTTCGAGTCGATTCGGTCAAGGGTCCGAGTCTCCGTCGAGGAAGTCCAAGCCCTGGAGGCCCTGACCCAACATGACGTCGTCGCCTTTGTCGAAAGCGTCAGTGCCCCGCTGGGCCCCCTGGGACGCTTTATCCATATGGGCCTGACGTCCTCGGACGTCCTGGACACGGCGACGGCCATTCAACTGCGGGAAAGCTGTGATCAACTCCTTCGCCGGATCGACCGCTTGCGGGAAGTCCTACGGCAAAAGGCTATCGATTACAAGGATGTCCCTTGCGTCGGCCGAACCCATGGCGTTCATGCCGAGCCGATGACCTTGGGGCTTAAGTTTCTCCTCTGGTACGAAGAGTTCGGTCGTCATCGGGCGCGTCTCGTAGAGACCCGGGGACGGGTCGCCGTGGGGAAGATCTCGGGCGCCGTCGGCGTTTATGCCCACGTCCCGCCGGAAGTCGAGGCTTATGTATGCGCCAAGTTGGGCCTTCAGCGGGAGCCCGTATCGAGCCAGATCGTCCCTCGCGATCGGCATGCCGAGTACTTGAACACGTTGGCCCTGATCGGGGCCTCTGTCGAGAAGGTGGCCCTGGAAGTCCGGCACCTCCAGCGGACCGAGGTCCGGGAGGCGGAAGAGCCCTTCGGGCGGGGCCAGAAGGGCTCGTCGGCCATGCCCCATAAGCGCAATCCCATCGTCGCCGAGCGTCTGTGCGGCCTGGCCCGGCTCCTCCGGGCTTACGCCCAGACAGGCCTGGAGAACGTGGCACTTTGGCACGAGCGGGACATCAGCCACTCCTCGGTCGAGCGGGTCGTCCTGCCAGACGCCTCGATCTTGTGCGACTACATGCTGGAGCGCCTCACTTGGATCATCGAGCATATGCGCATTTACCCAGAACGACTTCGCCAGAACATGGAGATCACCCGAGGTCTGATCTATTCCAGTGGAGTCCTGGTCGCCCTTCTTCGGAAGGGCCTGGACCGGGTTGCGGCCTATGATTTGGTCCAGCGTTGTTCCATGCGGGTGTGGGAAGAGGGCGTCCCCTTCGCCCAGGCCCTGACGGAAGACGAAACCGTCCGAGCCTACC
>JAUQPV010000310.1 GCA_030550225.1 Acidobacteriota bacterium
CTCCGGGCTGTCTCATTTTCGGCCCGGCCCCAGGGAAGACGATCGCCCTGCATCTCAGCGACGTTCATAATAGGAATGATCATCCGTGGGGTGAGGATTATGCGCCGATGGGTCGGATGGGTCGTCTTCGGGATCGGCGGCCTGGGCCTGGCGCTAACCGCGTGGGCCCAGGAGCAGGCGGGCCGCCTGGAGGGGCGCGTAATGGACCCCGAGGGTCGGCCTCTGGCGGGCGTTCGGGTCGAGCTCGAGTCGCCGGCTCTGGGACGTTGGCAGACACGCACGGACGCCGAGGGCTTCTATCGATTCCTGCAGGTACCGCCAAGCGATGACTACCGGCTTCGGGTCGAACATCCCGGCTTTCGGACCGTTGAGCGGACGGGCCTTTCGGTCCGCGTCGGTCATGAAGTGCGGGTCGACGTGACGATGGCGCCGGGAGCCGAGGCCGAGGTCGTCGTCACGGGTCCGCCGCCGGTGGTGGACACCCGTCAGTTGGAAGTCGTTGCGAACTTTCATCGCACGTGGCTTCAGACGCTTCCGACGGCCCGGGACCCCTGGGCCTTGCTGGAGCTGGCGCCGGGCCTCGTCGTCCGGGAAAACAACGTGGGCGGCGTCCGTTCGGGAAGTCAGGCCTTCTTCTATGGACGAGGCGAGACCCGGGACAATGCCCACTGGTATCTGGACGGCCTCCTGGTGACGGACCCGGTCGAGCGGGGTGCCAGCATGAAGTTTTATGACTTTGATGCCCTCGAGGAAATTCACGTCGTCACGGGTGCCGCCGACGTAGAGGTGTTCGCTGGCGGGATCACGGTGAACCTCGTCACCCGGCGGGGCGGCCCTCAAGTCACCGGCACAGTCCGGGCCATCGGTACGGGAGACGTCTTGCAGGCAGAGAACGTGGAGGGCCTGGACCTCTTTGCGCCAGATTCCCGGGGCGACCGCATCCGCCGGTTCCTGGAGGCCGGGGCCTCCCTGGGCGGTCCGCTCAGACAGGACCGCCTCTGGTTCTGGCTGGGCTATGGGACCCAGTGGGTCGACGTCTGGGTCCCTTCGAGTCGGGGCGACCTTCCAGAGCAGACGCGCCTTCACGACGTCAACGTCAAACTCACGGGCGAATGGGGGGCCCACCGATGGGAGGCCCACGTCTCGACCGGATGGTCCCGGAAGTTCAACGTGGGCGGTGGGGCAGACCGGACGGCGGACGCCGTCTGGAATCAACGGACGCGGACGCCTGTCGTACGTCTCCAAAACGATTGGTTTCCGAGCGCTCGAGCCTGGGTGACGGCCCGGGTGGGTGCCGTCCTGGGCCACCGTGTAGATCAAATGCCCGTCGGGGGGACGGCGACGCCGGTCATCTACGATGCGGCCACGGGCTTCTGGGACGGCTCTCACCGATGGGAACGCCACCGACGGTTCGTCTATCAGGGGACCCTCCAGGGCGTGATCTACGGCCCGCCCTGGCTCGGCGCAGGCCATGAGGTGAAACTCGGGGCAGAGTTCCGCCTGGCGCCCGCCTCCTCGGAGGTCCAGTGGGGCAACGGGGTCATGTACCTTTATGACGACCGGGCCCGGCCGGCCCTGGGCGGGGAGGTCGCCTTTTTCCGGATGGAACGGGCGCGGCCCTATGTAAATATGATGTCTTTCTATGTACAGGACACGTGGGACCTCGGCCGGTGGAGCCTCCAGGCGGGTCTTCGGTACGACCGTCAGTGGAGTGGACTCCGACCCGTCGAGGTCCCGGCCCACCCTGACGTGCCTGCCTGGCTCCCGGCGGGTCAGACGGGCGCCGAGCGGCTCCCCTTCACGTGGCACACCTTGTCCCCTCGGTTCGGTGTTACCTGGGACGTCCGGGGCGACGGACGGACCCTCCTCCAGCTGGGCGTGGCTCGGTATCCCTCGACGCTGGACACGCGCCAGGCGGCCGACATGACGACCACGAGCCTGCGGGAGATCCGCTTCCGATGGACGGGCGACCGTAACGACAACGGCGTGCCCGACCTCGAGGAAGTCGACTTCGGGCGACCCACCTTCTGGAACCATGCGCCGGGCGACCCGGACCGTCGGGTCAACACGGTGGACCCCGCCTTTCAGTCGCCTTTCAATTTCGAGGTCATGGCCAGTCTGGAGCGGTCCTTGGCGACTGGCCTCCGGGCCGCTCTCTACGGCTTCTACCGTAGGCTGTACAACCGTAAGGAGCCCTTCCCCTACGACCCCGACCGACCGACGGAAGTGCAGGTCTACTACGACTGCTGGGTCGTCGAGGGAACTCTCCCGTCCGAATGGGGCGGCTGGCCCTATTACATGTGTACCGTCCCTAAACCGCCGGGGATCCGGTGGATCAACCTACCGGACTACCATCGGGACTACTGGGGGGTCGAATTGAGGGTCGAAGCCCATGCACCCGGCCGTCGGTCCTTGACGGCCAGCTGGACGTGGGAGCGTCTCATTCATGACTTCCCCACGCGTCGGTCCTACTTGGACCCGACCAACGTCGCTCAGCTCCATCGGGCGGCCGCGGCCTCCGGCGGGGTGAACGTCCGATGGATCGCCAAGGTCGTCGGGACTTTTCGGCTTCCGGGCGACCTGTGGCTTGGGGCGACCTTGACGGCTCGGGACGGGTTCCCATTCCTGTCCCGCTACCGGGTCCAACGGACCTCCAACGGTTGGGGCCGGACGGTCCTCGTGGACACCCACCGCGTCGGGTCGATTCGCTTGCCTGCCTTCTGGATGGTCCACCTCCGCCTGGAGCGGTCCTTTGTCCTGAAGCGGGCGCACAGCCTCCATGTGGCCCTGGAAGTATTCAACCTGACGAACAACGCCATTCCCCTCGGGTGGTACACCCGGGCGGACCAGCCCCAGCTCTACCAGAAAGTCACCGAGGTGACCCACCCCCGGGTCGTGCGGCTGGGCCTCCGATACCTCTGGGGATCCCCATGAGGGGCTCCTACACAGCGGTGATGAAGCGGATGAGGCATGGCCGCAGGGCCTCTAAGGCCTCCCGAACCGCTGAGAAGAGGTTTTCGACAGAGCAATTATGGGTCAGTGAATGTGACTGTTCCAAAATTGGTTGGGAAATGGCTGGAAAAAC
>JAUQPV010000311.1 GCA_030550225.1 Acidobacteriota bacterium
GTTGGAGACGGTCCCCGAGCGGCTGGTCGTCATCGGCGGCGGCTACATCGGCCTCGAGCTGGGGACGGCCTATGCGATGGTCGGGAGTCAGGTGACCGTCGTCGAGATCATGGACCAGCTCCTGCCGGGAACGCCGCCGGACCTGGTGAAGGTCGTCGAGCGCCGGCTCCGTCGCCTAAACGTTCAGACATTGACCTCGGCCCGGGCGAAGGACATCGAGCGGACGGACGACAGGTGGAATCTGGTTGTCGAACACAAAGGCCAAACGCAAAAGATCCCTTTTGACAAGCTCTTGGTCACCGTCGGCCGGAAACCCCTGGGCCACCATCTTGGCTTAGAGGCCGTCGGGGTCCAGCGGGACGAAAAGGGGTACATCCGGGTCGACGACCGGCGGCGGACGACAGTCCCTCATATTTTCGCCATCGGGGACGTGGCCGGGGCGCCGCTCCTGGCCCATAAGGCCTCCCACGAGGGCGAGGTCGTCGCCGAGGTTATCGCCGGCCGTCCGGTGGCCGTCGATTACAAGGCCGTCCCGGCTGTCATCTTCACGGACCCCGAAATCGCCACCGTCGGTCTCACGGAGGCCCAAGCCCAGGCCCAAGGCATCTCATACCGTGTCGGTCGGTTCCCCTTTGCCGCCCTGGGGCGGGCCCAGATTTTGCAAGAGACGGATGGCTTCGTGAAGGTCATCGCCGAGGAGGGGACGGGTCTCGTCCTGGGCGTTGAGATCGTCGGGCCGGAGGCCTCGACCTTGATCGCCGAGGCGACCCTGGCCGTCGAAATGGGGGCCCACGTCGAGGACATCGCCCTGACGGTCCATGCCCACCCGACCCTGCCGGAGGCCCTGATGGAGGCCGCCAAGGCCGTCTTCGGGCAGGCGATTCACATACTGCAGTAATTCGGCAGTGAGGCAATAAGGCAGTAAGGCAGTAAGGCAATAAGGCTGACTGTTATCATATGCGCGTTTGAGGGTCACTCACCGTATAAGAGCCCCTGGAACGCTGGCAATAATACGGGGGCATTCTCCATTCGGGTGCCGTCAGGGATAGCGGTATCAAAGAACATAAGCATCCGCAGTCATACGGACGTCTTAAAGCATGCGTGTCAGGTAAGCAAGACGGTAGTGATCAACAGGGGATCGACGCCGGCACGACTGCCGGCGTTCAGATCGGATGGACGCCGCCGTCACCGGCGGCGCCGGGACAGGGGGACGCCGGGATGACTCCCGGCGTTCTGAAGAGATCAGTCACTCCTTGATCACTACCAGCAAGACCAAGTTTTGTACTTCGGGATTTGGGGATCCTGCCGACCCTGGATTCCCAAATACCCTTACCGCCTTATTGCCCTACTGCCTTATTGCCTTACTGCCCTATTTCCGAGGTCAGTCCCATGCACGTGCTGGTCATCGGCGGCGGCGTCATCGGGATGGCCATCGCTTACGAGGCCCGTCGGCAGGGGTGGTCCGTCACGCTGGTCGAGCGGAATCATTGCGGCCAGGCGACCTCTCGAGCGGCGGCCGGGATGCTCGTCCCGGTCACCGAGGCCCAGTTCGGCGAAGAGGAGATGTATCACCTGAATGCGGCCAGCCTGGACCGGTATCCCGAGTGGGTCGAGCGCCTGGAAGGGGAGACGGGCATTCCGCTCCACTTCCGCACGATGGGCACGCTCGTCGTTGCCCGAGACCCGGACGAGTGGGGTTATGTGAAACACTTCTTCGAGCTTTACCACCGGCTCGACCCCGCCGTCCAGCTCCTGACGCCCCGGGAGGCCCATCGGCTCGAGCCGGCCCTGTCCCTGAACATCGCCGGGGCCCTCTATTCACCGGGGGATCATCAGATCGACAACTGGCAGTTGATCCGAGCCCTTCGGGAAGCGCTCGTTCGGGGCGGCGTGCAGGTCCTGGAAGACACGCCCGTCGAGCGGATCGTCCTCGCTGACGATCGATGCACGGGCGTCGAGACGGCTCGGGGACTTCTTGAAGCCGACGTCTACGTCCTGGCGGCCGGACCCTGGACTCACCAAATCCCGGACGTGCGAGAGGTCCTACCGATTCCCCTCCGACCCGTCAAGGGCCAGGTCCTGATCCTGAAGCCGACGGCCACGGCCCCCATGCCGGAGCGGGTCGTGCGGGGCTTTCAGGCGTACCTCGTCCCCAAGCCGGACCGCCTCGTCGTCGGCGCCACGCAGGAGGAGGTCGGCTTTGACCCCTATCCGACGGCCGGCGGGATCTATACCCTCTTGGAAGGCGCCTATGAGATGGTCCCGGGTATCTACGACATGACCCTGGCCGACATCCTGGTCGGCTTCCGGCCCACGACACCGGACCATAAGCCGATTCTGGGCCCGACCCCGGTCGAGAACCTGGTCGTCGCCACGGGCCACTTTCGCCACGGCATCCTGCTGATGCCCATCACGGCCGAGCTGATCGTCGAGTACCTCCGCACGGGTCAGGTCCCGACGGCCCTCCGCTCCTTCCTGTATGAACGTTTCCGATAACGGACTGCCGAGTTAGGGCAGGACCGTCAGGACGGTCTTGGGGGCGCCCGGGCGTTCCGATTCCACCTGCTCCATCCGCACGACCGGATTTGGCTGAGTGGCGGGGGTCTCGCACCGAACGGCCTTCAAGCCGATCGCCGCCGGGCTTGGGGAGCCCAGCGTGCAGGTGCTCTTGGGGAGGACATACGCCGTCACGGTGACGGTCGCTCGGGGGCTTCCGCCCGTGGGGGCCCCGGCGAGGGCCGTCGCGGCGAAAAGGGTGAAGGCTATGAAAATGCTTAGGATCCGACCTTCCATGGTACCGACCTCCTCGGACGTTTCCAGCTCCAACCCTAAAAGAGACGTGTCTTCCGGGTTATTGCCTGTAGGTAGGTACAAGGTCCGTGCCAGAAGGTCGGGGCATTGAGAAAGGCTGGACAGATGCGGAATTCAGGGGAGTGGCCGATGTGGGTCCCCGTGTCTCACCGTGTCGCGGCCCTGCCCGAGAAACCCGTCGGGACGGGCTTTCTCAAAGGGATACAGTGGCCAGCGACAGAGGGATGAAGTGACGGTATAAGGATTCCTCCTATCTGCCGACCTGCCC
>JAUQPV010000028.1 GCA_030550225.1 Acidobacteriota bacterium
AAAGCTGGCCGCTTATCACTTTGAGGAGGTAGGGAGGTCGGTGGGTGGGCCGATGGGCAGACTGTCCATCGGCCGACTGCTCGACCTACTCCTCGTGGGACATCCAGGTGTAGCGGATCTCGGCCGTCTCCCGGATCTGGTAGGGGCGCCCGTTTTTGAAGACCCACCGGACCGGCAGGGAATCCCACTGGTAGAGTAGGTAGCCGTAGTGGGGGACATCGACGACGACCAGGTCGGCTCGGAGGCCCGGTGCGATTCGGCCCGTCTGGCCGTGGATCCGGAGGCCGTAGGCGGCCTGGACGGTCATACCGGCCAGGACCTGCTCGACAGGGAGGTTCCACCCGACGCAGGCGAGCCAGAAGACATACCAGGGGTTGAGGCCCGGATGGGTCCCGGGGTTGTGGTCCGAACCGATGGCCACGACGACGCCGGCTTCGAGGAGGGCCTGGATCGGAGGCGTCGGGAGTCGCAGGTGGAAGCAGGTCGTCGGGAGCAGGACGGCCGCCACGCCCGTCTCGGCCAAGACGCGGGCCATCCGGGCGTCCATGTGGTTCAGGTGGTCGACGGAGTAAATATTTTTCCAGTCGTCGATGGCTTCGAGCAGGCCCGTGGGGGACATCTCGTCGGCGTGGAGATGGATGGCGACGAAGCCTTGCTGACGGGCGATCGTCAGCAAGTACAGCGTTTCCTCGACGGTGAAGGCGCCGGTGTCGCAAAACACGTCGATGGACAGGGAGAGGCCCTGCCGGATGACTTCTGGAAGCAGGCGCTGGACCAGGACGTCCAAGTACGCCGCCCGGTCCATGTCCCGGGGGTAGGCGTGGGCGCCCAGGAAGGTCGGCATGACGCCGATGGGGTGGGTCGCCTGGACCTGTTGGAGACAGCGCAGGAGGCGAATTTCCTCGGCCTCCGACAGGCCGTAGCCGGACTTGACCTCGACGGTCGTCACCCCGAAGGCGAAGAGCCGATCCAGTCGGAGCTCCAGGAGGCGTTTCAGCTCCTCGTCGGGGGTCGCCCGGGTATCCTGGACCGTCTTCCAGATACCGCCGCCCTGGACGGCAATCTCGAGGTAAGTCCGACCCCGGAGACGTTCCATCCAGTCATTGAGGCGGTCGCCCCCATAAATCAGGTGGGTGTGGGGGTCGATGAGGCCCGGCAGGGCGATATGTCCCGAGAGGTCCAGCTCGACGGTGTCCTGCCGGAGCCATTCGGCCGAGAGGTCCCGGTCGGGCCCGACCCAAGCGATGCGGCCCCGGTGGACGACGATGCTCCCCTGCTCGACGATCCCCAGGCGCTCGGGCGTCACCCGCCCTGCGTAGGGTCCCGCCTCACAGGTGATGACCTGGGCCAGACGCCGAAGGATGTACGTCACCGAGGGGACCGTCATGACTTGCCCGACTCCCCGGGCCGGGCCGGGCCCTTTGTCGACGGGACGAATTCGACCCGGGCCGGGGGTCTCTCCTGCCGCCGCTGTTGGATCCATCGGATCAGGACGTTGGCCTCGGCGAGGACCTGGTCCTGAAACCGCTGGTACTCCAGCCAGAGTTGCTCCATCTCCTGGTAGACCTTTTGAATTTGGGCCTGGGCCGCCGTCAGGATTTGGTCTCGCCGGAATTCGGCCTCCCGAACGATCAACTCGGCCTCCTGCTGGGCCTGCTGACGGATGCGGTCGGCCGACTGCTGAGCGGCGACCAGGGTGTTCCGAATATGCCGTTCCCGCTCCCGGTATTCCTCGAGTTGATCCTGCAGGACGCGATTGTCGTGTTCCAGCTGACGGATCGTCTGGGTCAGCCGCTCGACCTCATCGGCGACGACGTTCAGGAACAGGATGACCTCCTCGGGGTCGAAGCCCCGCCAGCGGGACCGGAATCGCTGATTCCGGATATCGACGGCCGTCCACGCCATGATCCCACCTCTCCGGGTATATCGGCATCGGATGGCCAAGATGGGTATAGGATGCAGGATGCGGGCTCCGGGATGCAAGATGGGAGATGCCGGACCCCTATCCCTCTTGACAGAGCCGTTCGGTTTGTGGGAGTGGCGTCCGATCGGTCTTCCCTGCCGCCCAAAATGAAGGGCGAGCGGCGAGTGGCGAATAGGGCCCTATCTCCCTGTCCGCCCATCGGCCGACCTGCCTATCTGCCCAACCGGGGTTATTCTGGAACCGATGGTCCATCGCCCGTGGTCTATGATCTGATGTCAGGGTTGCCATAGGAGGTCTGCGCCCCAGGCACCCGATTCGTCCCGGGAGACGACGACCCGGAGGGCCTCGTTGAGGAGGTACTCCAGGAGGAGAATCTGGGTCTGGGTCGTCGTCAAGCCGATCGAATACGTCAGGCTCCACTTGGGTGAAAACTGCTTGCCGACGGTCAGGCGGGGCTCCAGGCGGGCCTCGGGGCCAAGCTGACTGAGATCGATGGACAGGCGGTCGATGCCGAAGAAGCGCTGGACCTGGCCGATGGGTTGGATCGACTGAGCCAGGACATTCGTCAGGAAGCTGGACCCCAGACTCGTAAAGAAGGTCGTACTCTCCTGGGGCGACTGACCGGGCGTGTAAGTCTGCCCCCCTAACAAGTTCAGGATGGCCCGGGGGTTCAAAGGCGGGTCCGAGGTCAACTGAAGGCTGAGCTGGTCGATCGGGCCGGTGACGACAGCCGTGACGAGGTAGTTCTGGATGCGAGCGATCCCGACGATGCGGACGACGGGCCGCACGGCCAGGGGGTTCGTGAATTGGATCTGGCCCTCCTGGATGTCAAACAGACGGTTCAGGAGGACGGCCTGACCGTTCCGGAGGGTCGCCACGCCGATGAAGACGGGCTGGCGGAGCGTGCCCGTCACCTGGAGGCTCCAGACGAGTTCGCTCTGGAGGCCCGTCGAGCCCAGGGCCACGCGGACCCGCACGGGCGTCAGGGTCGTCGACCGCACGTTAAGTTGCAAGCGGCTCCAGAAGCCGGTCTCGACGGGTGGTGGCGTCACAGTCGGCCGCGGGAAGGCCGGGATCTCGGCCGGCCGCGGAGCCAGGAGGGCCGTCCATCGAGGCTCCCAGGTCAGCATCCCCTCGTCGACCGTCCAGTCGGCTGTCAGGACCATCTGGTTCGGATAGCCCGACAGGCTGACGGCCCCGGAGACCCGGGCGTTCCCGTAAGGGTGGAGGCTCAGGTTGGCCCCCTTCAGGTGGAAGCTCGCCTGGATGTAATCGGGGTCGCCGGGGGGACTCCAGAGGACCTGGCCCGTCCCCTCGGCCGTCCCGCCGCCGATCGTCGCCTGGAAGTCCACGACCCGCCAGACCGGCGTGCGGACCTCGATACGGGCCTGGAGACGTTCGACCCGGACCGGCCACTCCAGGTGATACAACGATGCCGCCTGGGTCTCGAGGGTTCCCTCGACCTGCCAGGGAGGCGAGGACCCGTGGCGGACCGTAGCGTCGACCCGGACCTGGCCCCGGGCGTCCAGGCCTGGCCACTGGGTTTCCAGCCAGCGGAGGGCTACTTGGCCGAGGGCGCGGACTTCCATCGGCACGTCGGCCGCCAGGGGAAGAAGCCATCCCTCGAGGCGGACGTCCGTATCGGGACTCTCTTGAAGCCGGACGGCGTAAGTCAGTCGCGTCCCATCCCACCGGACGGCCTCCGGCGTGACGACGGTCAGACGATGCTGGCGGTAATCGACTGTGAGGGTCTCGAGCGTCACGCGGGCCTGGAGGGGTTCGCCGGGAGTCCACCGGGCTTCGCCCCGCGCTTGGCCCGACACCCGCATGTCCAAAACGAAGGGGACCTGGTACTGTCGCCACGCCCACGTGCCCTCGGCCCGCCCCTCGGCTACGTCGAGCTGGACGACGCCGTGGCCCCGAACCTCGTCCCCCTGATAGAGCCACACCTGAAGACCCAGGCCCTCGTCGGTCTGCCGGAACATGAGGTCCCCTAAGGGGTAGCCCCGCCAGTGAAGGCCCTCGGCGTGGCCGTGTAGGTCCAGCGTCGGACGCCGCCAGGGGCCCTCAACGATCGCATACAGGTCGAGCGTCCCGGCGACCTGATACCGCTGGCCGAGGGGACTCCGGTGAAGCGGCAAGGCCCGCACCCGGACCCGGAAGTCCTGGAACGTTTCCTGCAGACGATGCCACTGCCCCGCAAAGTCGAAGAGGCCCGTCCGGTAGCTGACGCGGCCCTCATCCACGCGAAGCAGAAAGTTGACGTATGAAAATCGCAAGATGCCGTAGTCCAGGTCCAGGTCCGCCAGACGGCCTTCCGTCAGACTCAGGTCCCCCCAGAGGTCGACCTGCTGGTAGTTGCCCCGGACGGTCAGGAGGCCCCGGAGGGTCCCCCGGAGGGGAATGAAGTTGAGGGGCGTCGGTGCCAGGACCCGCTCGACGGGATAGCCCAGGAAGCGGACCTCGGCATAGGAGTCCCCGTCGACCGGAAAGCCCACCTCGCCCAAGTACAGGAGGGCCTCGTCGGCCTCGGCCCGATAGGGGCCGTCCCACAGACGGGCGTTGCGAAACTGATAGACCCGGTGCCAGTACCGGACGTCGGCCTCGCCGTCCCCCCAGAGGACGCCCAGATAGACGACTCGCTCGCCCCGAAAGCGGCCGTCGATGGCGATGTCCTGGATGCGATTCGAAAACGTCCCAGCGAACTCGCCCCGGCCGTCCATCTCCCACATCTGAATCTGGGGCCGCAAGTCCGGAAACAGGTTCCACTCCCACTGATGGTAGTAAACGTCGACCTCATAGATACTGTCCGTCCGACCCCGGACCCGCAGTTCCAGGGGCCCGTCGAAGGCGACCCAGCCGTCGACCTCGGCCGACGTCCGGCCCAGGTGGCCCCGGGCCGTCAGATGCCGGAATCGATAGCCCTCCAGCTCGCCCCGGGCCGTCAGCTCGACGGGGTATGCCCAGTCCCGTAAGTACGGCCGCTGACGGTAATCCATCGGGACCGGCTCGGGGACCGGACCGGGCCGGGGCTCGGCCCGCAGGGTCACCCAGCCGGTCAGGCGATCGAACTGACGTTCCTGCCATGCGATGGCCCCGGCGCCGCCCCAGGTCGCCGCATGGCGGATTTTCTGAAGGCCCCACATCTGTCCGAAGCGGTCGGCATCGGCGCCCTGCACGGCCAGGAACAGCCCAAATCGGCTGGTCCCAAAGAGGGGGTCGACCCGAAAGTCCCCGACGACCCGGCCCGTCCCCGTGAGTCGGCCGTAAGCCCCGTACACGTTTAGACGGTGGTGGGTCATGTAGACCGGACCGTGGGCCTCATCGAAGACCTGACGGCCCATCCGGTAAGGGACAGACCGGACCCAGCCCCGCATCCGGAATCGGGAGAAGTCCCCGTCGTAATGCACGATGGCGCTACCCCGGCCCTCGACCCGAAATGGGATGTCGTGAATTCGCTGGATCACCCGGTTGTCCCACTGCCCGATCAGGGTCAGGTCCATTTGGGGCGAACCGTACCCGACGACCCGTCCGCTCCCCCACAAGTGATAGCCATCGCCCCAGAGATGGGCCTGGTCGATGGTCGGTCCGGCCAGACTCAGGCGGGCCTGGATCCCACCCTGAAAGGTCCAGGGGTTGTAGTCGTACATCCGGAGGAAGCCCTGCTCGATGCGGATCCCGCCAGCCAGATGCCCGCCGGCCGGATGATGGCGGAAATAGGCCCGGACCTGCAGGAGACCCAGCAGAAGCGGGATCCCGTCGTGCCGGAGGTAAAATTCCAGACGTTCGACCCGCAGGGCCTCGAGCCGCACGTCCACGAACCGAATCCCCCGGACCGCCTCTCGGGGAATCGAGACCGACGGCCAGTTGGCTCGGCCCTGGGCGTCGTAGTAGGCCTGAATCCGGACGCCCCCGAGCGTAATGGACCGAATGACCAAATGCCGGCGGAACAGGGCCCGCCACCAGAAGCGGAACTCGACCCGTTCGACGTGGGCAAAGGCCTGTCGGCCTTGAGGCCCCTCCGTGTACCACGTGATGTCCTCGAACGTCACCGACGGACGCAGGAGGTTCCAGCCGGCCCGACCGATCGTCACGTCCTGTCGGGCCGTCTCCCGCAGGAAGTGTTCGACGACCTCCCGCGTCCAGGTCCCGGCCGTCCGGGCGACCCACAGGTAGACCCCGACGGCGGCCCCGGCCAGAACGACCAAGAGGCCCCATCCCGTGAACCGAAACCACACTCGGCGACGCCCGCCCATCAAATCCCTCTGTAAAAGTTTAGCACTTTACGCCGTCTGGGCCCCAGTGGAGCCTGACTCCCTGGAATCGGACAAATCCAAAGCCAAAAAGCGTCTCCGCCCGGCCGGCGGCTATCGCAGCACCGCCAGCTTTCATTGGTTCTGCGAAAAGTTCTTGGACCCGCGCTCCCGTCGGGTCGACCAAATGGTGCAGGCGGCTCGCTCAGGCCGCCAGAACATCGCCGAAGCCAGCCGTTCGGCGGCCACCTCGTCTCAGACAGAATTACGGCTACTGAACGTGGCCCGTGCCAGCCTGGAGGATCTACTGTTGGATTTCGAGGACTTCCTACGCCACCGCCGCCTGCGGCAATGGGCGCCCGATTCGCCGGAGGCGCGCGCCCTACGCGAGGTGCCGCTGCGATTTCAGCGGGATCGGTCGGATCCGTCGGATTGGACGGATCTGACAGATCAAGCGCGCTGGGCCCTCTATGCACCGGGCTGGAGCATGAGGACCCGGCCGTGCGAGCCCATGCCATCATGGGTCTGATCCATCGGGCCAACTACCTACCGGACCGGCCCATTGCCGCGCTGGAGAAGCAGTTTGTTGAGGAAGGCGGCTCCAGCGAACGGCTGGCGGCGCGGTTGGCTTTCCGCATAGGAACCCGGTGATACCGGGGATGCGAGACCGCTTCTTATCCTGCATCTTGCATTCCCCATGTTGGATCCTGTATCTTGCACCTCCCCGGAGGGTAGCCTGCCATGCCGGAATTCTACTGTCGGGTCGGCACCCCCAAGGGCGACATCGTCGCCAAGACGATCTACGCCGACTCCCTGGCCCACGCCCGGCGGGAGCTGGAGCGCCAGGGCTACTGGATCTTCGAGGTCCGGCCCCTCCGCCGATGGCGGGACTGGTGGCGTTTTCTGTTCGCCTCGGGCGTCCCCAAGGTGCCGGTCCGGACGTTCCTGATCTTTAACCAAGAGTTGGCGACCCTCCTGCGGGCCGGCTTACCCCTTTTGCGATGCCTGGAGATCTTGGAGAGCCGTCAGCGGCATCCCCTCTTGCGGTTTATCATCGCCGGCGTCCGAGAGCGGATCCGGGCCGGGGCGTCTCTATCGGAGGCCTTCGGAGACTTTGCCGAGCATGTTCCCCGGGTCTATGTCGCCAACCTGATGGCCGGAGAACGGAGTGGCCAGTTGGAGGCCGTCTTGCGGCGCTTTGTCCAGTACCAGAGCCTGATTTACGAGACCCGGCGTCAAATCCTGTCGGCCCTGACGTATCCGGCGATCCTGATCTTGCTGGCCTCGGTCCTGCTGGGGGTCCTCTTTTCTTTCGTCATCCCCCGCTTTGTGAGCTTTTACGCCTCGATGGGGGCGGACCTCCCGTGGATCACCCGACTGGTCGTCGACATCGCCGGCCTGGTCCGGCGAGGGCTGCCCGTCCTCGTCGGGGCGGCCCTCGGCGGGGCCTACCTCTTGCGACTGGGCGTGCGGCACTTGCCCCTCTTCGAGCGTCACTGGCACCGGCTCCTCCTCCGGGTCGCCGGGATCGGCTCACTCCTATGGACCTACGCCATCGGCCAACTGGCCCATACCCTGGCGACGCTTCTGTCCAGCGGCCTGCCTTTGGTCCACGCCCTGGAGGTGACGGCCGCCGCCGTGTGGAATCGCTTCATCGGAAATCAAGTCCTGGCCGCCCGTAACCGAGTCCGGGAGGGTATGTCTCTCCACGAGGCTCTGGAAGCCGCTGGCCTCCGGGCGGACCTCCTCTTGGAGATGGTCCAGGTCGGCGAACAGACCGGCGCCCTTGACGAGATGCTCGAACACGCCGCTCACTTCTACGACGAAGACTTGGCGACCCAGCTCCGGCGGCTGACGAGCCTCATCGAGCCGGCGATCCTGATTCTGATGGCCCTCGTCGTCGCCTTCGTCCTGATCTCGGTGTACTATCCCATCTTCTCTCTGGCGACGGCCGTCCGGATGTAATGGGTCCTGGGTGTTGGGTGTTAGGTGTCAGGTGCTGGGTGTTAGCGATCGTCTTAGGTCGATAGGGAATCGACCCAGCGGGAGCCACCTGCGGATGGTTACGTATTGAATCCAACACCCTCTTCACCCAAGACCCACCACCAAATGCCTTACTGCCTTATTGCCTTATTGCCCTCTTTGTTGTACCCTGCTCTCACCGGAAGGAGAGGCATCGTATGTGGGAAGGCGTCCGCACGGAGACGGACGAGTGGACGGAGGCCCGACGACTGGCCGACCGGTACGGCCTGCCCTTCGTGGATTTGGCGTCTATGCCCGTGCAGGCCGACCTGTTCCGGGCCATCCCGGCCGAACTCATGCTGGCCTATCATTTTGTGCCCTACCGGCGGTCGGGGGATATCCTCGAGATCGCCATCTGCGACCCCAGCCTCATCATGCGGGCCGACGAACTGGAGTGGCGCCTGGGGGCGAAGGTCCGTTTCGTCTTCACGACGCCGTCGGCCATCGAGACCCTCTTGAAGCGGAGTGAGAGCTCCCAGCGGGTCCTGGAGGAGGCGACCCAGACCTTCCGGGCCCAGGTCGTCCACGAAGAGGAAGAAGAGGCCGAGGAAGTCCTGACCATCGACCGGCTGACGACCGACACGAGCCCCGTCGTCCGACTGGTCGACTCGATCATCTTCAATGCTCTCCAGCGACGGGCCAGTGACATCCACATCGAGACCCAGGACCGGGCCGTCGTCGTCAAGTACCGCATCGACGGCGTCCTGCAGTATGCGATGGAGCCCATCGACAAGCGATACCACACGGCCATCATCTCCCGGGTCAAGGTCATGGCCGAGCTGGACATCGCCGAGAAGCGGGTTCCCCAGGACGGCCGCTTCAAGCTCCGGGTCGACGGCAAGGTCGTCGACTTCCGGGTCTCCATCATGCCGACGATTTACGGTGAAGACTGCGTGATCCGCATCCTCGACAAGGAATACCTCAGCGAGAGCTTCAAGGACCTGCGGCTGGACGTCCTGGGCTTCAACCCGACGCTAATCCGGAAGATCCGCCGGTACATCCATGCGCCCTACGGGATGTTCCTCGTGACGGGTCCGACGGGAAGCGGCAAGACGACGACCCTGTATGCCTGCCTGAACGAGATCAAGAGCATCGAGCACAAGATCGTCACCATCGAGGACCCCGTCGAGTATATGATCGAGGGCGTTACGCAGGTCCCCGTCAACGAGAAGAAGGGCCTGACCTTTGCCCGGGGCCTGCGGTCCATCTTGCGGCACGACCCCGACAAGATCATGGTCGGCGAGATCCGGGACCCCGAGACGGCCCAGATTGCCATCCAGTCGGCCCTGACGGGGCATCTCGTCTTCACGACAGTCCACGCCAACAACGTCATCGACGTCATCGGCCGGTTCCTGAACATGGGTATCGAGCCGTACTACTTCGTGTCGGCCCTCCTGGCCGTGCTGGCTCAGCGGCTTGTCCGGGTCATCTGTCCGAACTGCAAGACGGAGGTCCAGTACGACCCCGAGTACTTACGGGAGTCCGGCATCTCGCCCGAGCTGGCCCAGAACGTGCGCTTCTACGAGGGCCGGGGCTGCCTCGAGTGCGCCGGCACGGGCTACCGGGGCCGGACGGCCATCGGGGAGCTCTTAGAAGTCACGGACCGGGTCCGGGACGTCCTCATCCGGAATTACGCGTCCTCCGAGCTCAAGCGGGTCGCCCGAGAGACCGGCATGGTCCCGCTTCGCCAAGCCGCCCTCGAGAAGGTCTTCCAGGGGATCACGACGCTCCCCGAGATCAACAAAGTGACCTTTGTGGAGGATTGAGGCTTGGGGACGCGGTCGCTTTCCGTCTGGAAGCGCCTCCGACGGCGGTCGGCCTACGTGCCTCCGATGGCCCTCCACGTGACGTATGAGAGGGTCAGCTGTCTTTGGTGGGAACGGCGCGGCTCCAAGTGGCACGTCCGGCATCAGGCGGTCGCGTCCCTACCCGCCGGTACCTTCGAGGTCCGCCCGGCACAGTTGGAAATCCAAAACCCCGAGGCCTTGGCCGAAGCGTTGGGCCGGGTCCTGCCCGAGGCCGAGTATCCCCGCCGGGTCGGCCTCGTCGTGCCTGACGCCAGCACGATGTTTTTCGCCTTCCGCATCGAAGGCTGGCCCCGCCGATGGCAGGAACAGCAACAGTTGATCCGCTGGCAACTGCGTCGTCAGACGACCTTGGCCCTCGACACGTATCGGGTCCTGTGGCAGGTTTTAGACAAGCGGGCGCGGGTCGGTACGGTCGCCGCCCTGGCCGCCTGGGCACCCTTCTTGGACCGCCTGGAGGATTTGCTGAACCAGCAGGGCATCGTCCCGGGCCTGGTGGTCCCTGAGAATATCGCCATCGATAACTTGACCTGGTATTATGTGGGACCTCGGCCCGACTGGGGCAACCGCCGGTGGATGGTCATCCACTGGGACGGCGAGCGGCTGACGACGACCTATTTTCAGGGTCGCCGCCTCGCCTGGAAGCGGACCCACACGCTGACGCCGGAGGCGGACGAGGGCCCGGGCGGCCGCCCAGCGGCGCTGGAGCGAGAACTCCGCCGAATCGGGGCCTACATCCAGGACTTCCATCGGGACGACGCTCCGGAAACAGTCTTCCTGAGCGGGCCCCATACGGAATCCCTGGTCGATCGGCTTCGAACAGTCTTCCCCTTTGATCTGGAAGTCCTGAACGTCTGGGCCGCCGACGATACCCTCCCGGCCCTCGAACCGCCATGGGCCTGGCAACCCTTGCTGGGCGTACTCCTGTAGGCAATAAGGCAGTAAGGCAATAAGGCAATGCAGTCATGACTTATGACCCACCCCATTCCTTTGTCCTTCATTCCCCCTGCTGCCTTATTGCCTCATTGCCTTAGTGCCCGACTCTGGAGGTTCGCATGAGTCTGCAAGACCTTTCCCGCATCCGAACGCTCCGGGACCTGGACGTGGCCGGACGACGGGTCTTCGTCCGGGTCGACTTCAACGTTCCCCTCCAAGACGGTCAGGTCGCCGACGATACCCGCATCCGGGCGACGCTCCCCACGCTGGCGTACTTAGCGGAACGGGGCGCCCGCATCGTCGTGGCTTCCCATCTGGGGCGGCCGAAGGGAAAGGCCGACCCCCGATACAGCTTGGCGCCGGTCGTCGACCACCTCCGCCGTCTCACGAGCCAGCCGGTGGCCTTCATCGGCGACTGCGTCGGGCCGGCCGTCGAGCGGGCAAGCCAAGCCCTCGCCCCAGGGGGCATCCTGGTCCTCGAAAACCTGCGCTTCTATCCGGGGGAAGAGAAGGACGACCCCGAGTTTGCGGCTCAACTGGCCCGGCTGGGGGAGGTCTACGTCAACGATGCCTTCGGGGCGGCCCACCGGGCGCATGCTTCCGTTCACGCCGTCGTGGACTTCTTCCCGGCCTGCGGGATAGGCCTTCTGATGGAGCGGGAGGTCCAGGTCCTGAGCCGCCTGGTCCAGGCACCGGAGTCTCCCTTTGTCGCCGTCCTGGGCGGGGCCAAGATCTCCGATAAACTGCCCGTCGTCCGGAACCTACTGGGACGCGTCCAGGCTCTTCTCATCGGCGGTGCGATGAGCTATACGTTCTTGAAGGCCCAGGGTCATGACATCGGGGCGTCGCTCTATGAGCCCGACCAGGTCGAGGCGGTCGCCGACCTGATGGCCCAAGCCCGCCAGCGGGGCGTCGCTCTCCATCTCCCCGTCGACCACGTCCTCGCCCGCCGGCCCGACGACCCGACCGAGACCCGAACGGTCCGGACCGGCGAGGCTTTCGGGGACTGGTGCGGCGTGGACATCGGGCCTGAGACGGCCCGCCGGTATGCCGTCGAGATCGCTACGGCCCGGACCGTCTTCTGGAACGGCCCGATGGGCGTCTACGAGGTTCCGGCCTTCGCCGAGGGGACCCGGAGTATCGCGCGGGCTGTTGCCGCCAATCCCCACTTCACCGTCGTCGGCGGCGGCGACAGCCTGGCCGTCCTTCAGCAGGAAGGTCTCCTGGATCGAGTCACTCATGCCTCGACCGGCGGCGGGGCCAGCCTCGAGTTTCTGGCCGGCCTCGAACTGCCGGGCTTGGTGGCCCTGCTTCGGAAGGCCTCGTAGGGCCATATTCCCGAACTGCCGAACTCCCGAATGGCCGGACTTCTCGGGTTGCCGATATGAAATCGACCGAACTGCGGGAACGACTCGCCCGTATCCGCCAGGCGGCGGAAGCCCGCATGGACCGCTTCGTCGAACGCCTTCGTCGGTTCGTCGGGTTCGAGACGCCGACGGAGCGGACCGACCGGGTCCGTGACTTCATCCGGGTCCTTCGGGACGAAATCCAAGTGATGGGCTTGCAGACCCAAGAACTCGAGGCCCCGCCCTCGGCCCCGGTCCTCCTGAGCTGGTACCCGCCGGCCCCGGAAGTCCCGGCCGAGTTCGACGTCCTGTTCATCGGCCATGTGGACACGGTGTGGCCCGAGGGGGAGATCCAACGGCGGCCCTTCCGGGTCGAGGGGACGCGGGTCACGGGACCTGGCGTTTACGACATGAAGGGGGGTCTTGCCCTCTTGATGTTCACCTTTGAGGTCCTGCGGGATCTCGGCGAAGTCCCGGCGCATCGTCATATCGGCTGGCTCTGGACGACGGACGAAGAGGCCGGCAGTCCCGGCGCCCGGCCCCGTATTCAGGAATGGGCTCGCCGGGCCCGCTACGTCTTGTCCTTAGAGCCGGCCGCTCCCGGCGGTGCCGTCAAGGTCGAACGGTACGGTGTCGCCGTCTTGGAGGTCACCTTCCGGGGCCGTTCGGGCCATCCAGGTCTTCGGTCCGGTGGGGTCAACGCCATCGAACAGGCCCTGGGGTGGCACGGGATGCTCCGGGCCTGGACGGTCGCTCACGAGGGCCTGTGGGTAACGCTGGCCAAAATCCGGGGCGGTCAACGTACGAATCAGATCCCCGACACGTGCCGTATGATCTACGACGTCCGGTATGCCGACCCGAGCCACCTGGAAGCCCTGCGAACGTGGCTAACGGCCTTCCAGGCGCTCCCCCTGGACCCGGAACGACCGGAGACCCGGAGGCTCACCTGGACGTTAGAGACCCACATGCCGCCCCTGCCGGCGCAAGCGTCCCGGGCGGCCTTCGAGCGGGCTCGGTCCATCGCCGCCCTGCTGGACTGGAACCTCGAGGGCGTTCGCGTCGGGGGCGGTGGCGATAGCGCTTACGCGGCCGAGGTCGGGGCCCGGGTCCTGGACGGTCTGGGCGTCGACGGCGACGGGGCCCACACCCCAAACGAGTGGGCTGATCTCTCGACGGTCCCGCGCCGGGTAGCCTTTCTGGCGGGCCTCTGGTGGGACCTGTGAAACGGGAATTCGGGAATTCGGCAGTTCAGGTGTTTGGCCATCCGGCAGGTGGGCAATCCGGTATCCGATAGGAAGGTTCTCTCCCTATCTCCTTATCTTCTCGCCTTCTTGCCTTCTCCCTCCTTCCACCCCGCATCCCGTATCCCGCATCTTGCATCCTGCATCCCGCATCCTGTATCCTTCCTACCTGCCGGATGCCGGATCGGGGGGAGCTACCATGCAAATTTCGACGAACGATTTCAAGACGGGTCTCAAGATCTTGTACAACAACGCCGTATGGGAAGTCATCGAATTCCAGCACGTGAAGCCCGGTAAGGGCCAGGCCTTCGTCAAGACGCGCCTCAAGAATATGGCCACGGGCCAGGTCCTGGACGTCAATTTCCGGGCTGGCGACATGGTCGACGTCGCCGACGTCGAAGAACGGCCCATGCAGTTCCTGTACCGGCAGGGAGACAATTACGTCTTTATGGACCTGGAGACTTACGATCAGATCGCGGCGACGGCCGCTCAGGTCGGGGACGCCGCCCGTTTCCTGAAGGAAGGCATCGAGGTCACGATGTTCCTTTATGAGAGTCGGCCCCTGAGCCTGGTCCTCCCGAAGGCCGTCACCCTCCGGGTCGTCCGGACGGACCCCGGCGTGCGGGGCGACACGGCCGCCGGGGGAAGTAAGCCCGCCGTCCTGGAGACAGGCGCCGTCGTCCAGGTTCCCCTCTTCATCCAAGAGGGCGAGGAGGTGCTCATCGACACCCGGACTGGCGAATACCTTGGGCGGGGTTGAAGATGGTCACTGTCAAGAGGTCGGAACGCACGTCCCGCCGTCGCCTGCCGTTTGACATCGAAGCCATCCAGCGCCTGATCGAGCTCCTCGTCCAATATAAGGTCGGCGAATTCGAATACAGCGAGGGCGACGTCCGCATCCGCATCGTCCAGCAGGGCAACCTGACGAGGAATCCACCCGAGTCCGTCCCCTCGTGGTTCCTCCCGTGGCTGACGTCGGCGGCCTCGGCCCCGACGCCGCCGTCGGTCCCGGCGACTCCGGCGCCGACGTCGGTGCCCGAGCCCGTGACCGCTGAAACGCCGGCTCCGGCGCCGCCCCCGGAAAGGCCCGAAGCTGAGACGCCCCTTCACTATATCCGTTCCCCCATCGTGGGGACCTTCTACCGGTCGTCGTCTCCGGACGCCCCACCCTTCGTCGAGGTCGGGAGCCGGGTCCGCAAGGGTCAGACGGTCTGCATCATCGAGGCGATGAAGATCATGAACGAAATCCAGAGCGACGTGGACGGTGAGGTCGTCGCCATCTATGTCGAAAACGGCACGCCCGTCGAGTACGGAGCCCAGCTCATGGCGATCCGCCCGACCTCGACTGTCGAGGAATGAACCTACCCGCGCCGGTCGGTTCGTGAGAATGACGTCCACCCTTGTGACGATAGGACGGGGTTCAGCCAAAAGCCGACGCCGAAGCAAGGTGGCCAGGACCGGCTTCATCACGTCGTCATGACGTCACGTCATCACGGCTATACGATGGAACGGGTTTTCGTGACAGGCGGTACGGGCTTCATCGGCCGCCACCTCCTGGAGGCCTTGGTGGCTCGGGGGTACGCCGTGCGGGCGCTGACCCGCCGGGACCCGCCCGCGACGTCCCCTCCGGGCCTCGAGTGGGTCCTCGGCCGCTTGGAAGACCCGGCGACCCTCCGGACGGCCCTGGACGGCTGTAGCGGCGTCATCCATCTGGCCGGCCTCGTGCAGGCCCGCACGCCCGAGGAATTCTTCCATGTCAACGCCGACGGGACGGCCCGCCTCGTCGAGGCCGTCGCCCAGACGGGCCGATCCATGCGGCTCATCTACATCAGTAGCCTCGCCGCCGTCGGACCCGCCCAGGACGCGGACGCCGTCGATGAGACGACACCGCCCCACCCTGTGTCGCCCTACGGCGAGAGTAAACTCCGCGGCGAAGCCTACGTCCAGCAGGCCCCGCCGTCGGTCGCCTGGACAATCCTGCGGCCGCCCGTCGTCTACGGTCCTGGCGACCGAGCCGTCCTGCCGTACTTCCGGATGGCCGCCCGGGGATGGCACGTCTTCCTTGGGTCGCCCGACCGGCAGTTCAGCTTGATTTACGTCAAGGACCTCGTCGAGGGGATCCTGCACGTGTACGCATGTGAGCGGACCCACCGGGAGGTCTACTTCATCGCCGACCCCGTCGTCTACACGTGGCGAGACGTCGCCGAGACGATGACCCGCTTGTACGGGTTCGACCGACCGCGCCGGGTCACGGTCCCGACGTGGGTCCTGTGGGGGATAGCTGTCCTGCTCGAAGCATGGAGCGCCCTCCGGGGACGGCCCACGTTCTTTGACCGGGACAAGCTTCAGGAGTTATTGGAACCCCGATGGGTCTGCCGAGTCGATAAAATCATCGAGCATACGGGCTTCCGGCCCCGGTATACTCTGGCCGATGGATTCCGGGAAACTATCGAGTGGTACGTTGCCCATGGGTGGATACCGAATGTTCGACGACCCGTCCAGGTCCCGCTCTCCGGCGGATGACGTCGGCGTCCTGACACGGCATCCCGGCGTGGACGGCTTGGTCGTCGCCTACTTGGCCTTCACGTCAGGCATCTACTGGCGGCACGGGTGGCCATCCGAGACTCACCTCTTCCTGTTCGGCCTCCATTGGGTAGGCATCCTCGCCATCGCCGCCGTCCGGCGGTTCCTCTTGCGCCGACCCCCGGAGACGTGGGGGTGGCTTCGATTTTTGCATGCGTGGTATCCGGCGATGATCCTGCCCTTCGTCTATCGGGAGCTGGCCGTCCTGAACCGGATCGTCACAGACCGCTATTACGATGACGTAGTCTTGCGGTGGGAGGCCTGGCTCTTCCGCGGGTTTCCCGTCCTTGGATTCAGCCGATGGGTCGCCCATCCCTGGGTGTCTGAACTCCTCCACTTCGGCTACGTCAGCTACTACACGATGATCCCGGCCCTGGGCCTGACGCTGTACCTGACCCGCCGGTACCGGGCCTTCCAGGCGTA
>JAUQPV010000029.1 GCA_030550225.1 Acidobacteriota bacterium
ACGGAGCCCTTTCCAGGACCAGCGTGAATCCGCAGTTGAGAGGCCTTTTCCGGGGCCCGACACCTGGGACCTGAGACCTGCATTACTCGTGTTCCCTACCCTTTGGCGAAAGGTAGCTCCAGTAGACGGTCAGATTATACCACGCCGGGTGTTCTGGGGAAACCCCACGGGTCCGGGGGCGCTGGCGTCGGAAGAACGATTCGGCTGGCTGAGCGGCGGCCCAGGCGTCGGCCCACGTCGCGAATCCGGCTCCGGCCAGGACCCAACCCGACGGCCAAGCTTCCCGAAAGGGAAGGGTCTGGGGGACCGTGTCCGAATCCGTAGGTGGCGGGGCCTCAGCTTGGGGCGCTGTTCCCGCTGAGTCCAGACGGATGGGTGCCTGGGAAGGCGGTTCGGGCGCGGGACGGACGACCTCCTCGGAGGCACGGGGCGGGGCTTCGCCTCCAGGGGGCGGGGGTGGGGCACTAAGAGCCGGAAAAGTAATCTCCTGGGTCGCCGCCTCATGGATCGCCGGTGCCGGGGGTCGGCGTTCGGCGAGACGCTCCTTCCACAGACGTAGTTTCTCGGGTTCCCAGCCCAACATCTCCAGGTTTTCCAGGCACGTCGCCACGTCGTCCCACCGGTCTTGAGCGGCATGAATTTCGAGGAGGGCTTCCCAGGCCCGGAGGTGGGTCGCATCCCGGCGGAGGACCTCTTCGAGGTGGGGACGGGCGAGGTCCCATCGACCCAGGCCCGTGTAAGCCCGGGCGAGGACGATCCGGAGGGGGGCATAATCCGGGAATCGGGCCGTCTCGGCCTCGGCGGCCCGGACGACGTCCTCGAACCGGTCGGCCTGAAGGAGGGCTTCCAGCCAGCGGACGAGGTTCATCGGCCGGGGATCCAGCAGGTACCGTCGGTGAAGACGTTCAATGTCCGCCATAGGGTCTTCGACCATTCAACAGTAAAGCAATCCAACCGGGCGGCCGGAGGATAGAAGGCGGGAAGGACGGCATACGGGAAGGGGAGCCGAAACTCACCCCCCTTTCTTACCTCCTCGCCTTCCCATCTCCTTCCTTCTTCCTTCTGACTGAGCGGGCCGGCGTCCCGACCCAGACGAGCAACAAATAGCAAGTCGGGAAGTACGATTCGCCGCTCGTTGTTCGCCGTTCGCCATTCACGATTCAATCGTGCCAGAACTGCGGGATGTGGACTTCTAAGGGCCGGACGTCGAAGACCTGGAGGTTGTACTGCGGGTCGTTCCACCGGACGCGGATTGGGAGCTCAAAGGAAGACCGAAGCGGGGTGATACTAATCGTGTCAATAACGGCAGTCGTCGTGCGGGTCGTCGTGACGGTCCGTTCGATGCAAGGAACACCAAAGCCACTGCAGAAGACGGGATCAGTGACTGTTCTATCGGACGTCTGGGTCTGGACACTCTCGGTCGGAAGAGCGGCCAGGCATGCTCCAAGGGCCAGGTCAAAGAACTTCTTCACCCGAACGGACGTAAACTGAGTCTGGGCCCGACCATCACTGTCGGTCGTCCGGTAGCGGAAGCTCAAGTTGCCAAAGAAGCTCCCCGGGAGAGTGACAATGCACGATTGAGACGATGTACCCTGCGATACCGAGCTATCCACAGAGACTTCGATGAGCACCTGTGGCGGTGGACAATCGGGGTACCCACAGACGAAACGTTCAACCCGTTGCTCCGTCCTCTGTTCACTACGGATTAATACATCAAAGGAGACACCAGGGACGTCCCCGACCTCAAAAAGGAGGACCTGGTTGGCCAGGGGATTCCCCCGAGCGTCCGTCAGACGGGCGAAGATGGTCGCCGAGGCCGTGCCCTCCGTGTTCATGTCAATGTTGTCGGGCTGAATGTTCAGGATCTTGAGGACATACAAGAGCGTGGCATTGGCATTGGGTTCGGGAATGGCGATTTCCTTCGTCTGCTTACAGCTCAGGGTAACGATCATCAGGAGGGCCCCCAGGAGACCCCACATCCAGCCAACCCCTCGGGTCCCTTCCCGTCTCCCCCCTCTTGAGGAGAAGGGGGACAGAAGGGAGAGTGGGACCCGGCGCTCGACCCAAGCTCGCCGTTCGCCGTTCGCTATCCGCCATTCGCCATTCGAATGGCGAAGATTCCCTCCGCTTTGCATAACCGACTCCTCCTTAAACGAAAGGGACTATAGACCCCAGGACCCCAGACCACAGACCTTTCCAGGCGTCCCGGAACGCCTCATCCCGGGATAAGGGCACGGTCGGCCTGGAGGGTCTATAGCCCGTAGTCCATGATCCCATGGCCTTTCTCGTAGTCTATCGTCTCATGGTCTGTGGTCTATGGTTTTTCTATTGCTGGTCCGCCCAGTTGGCGAAGTGGATCTCCAATCGGGCATTCGTCGTCACATTTCGACCGAACAAGTCATGGCCAAAGAACGTAATGAGGGCGTAAGCTAAGATCTCTCTTTCGCGGCCGGTGAAGCGCAGTCCCCAGAGGGGGTCCTCCAGTTTGGCCTTGGCCGGGACGACGACGATGGCACCGGAACCCGTCCCGTTGACGGGAACGTGGATGTTCGTCGTGGCATCGAAGGGGAAGGGCACGTCCACGCCCGGCCGGTTCTGGCCGTCGGGCCGGAAATACTCGACTCGGTAGCGGACGACGATGACGTCGTTGAGGGGAGACGGCTCGATGGTCGGGTTCAGGAAGTCGTTGCGGAAGTCGACCCTCGCCGTATCTTCCAACACGGTCGCCTGGCCCGTCTGGGGGTCAACCCGGACGACGTCCGAAGCGAGCCAGTCGCTGTCTTGGCCCTGGGCGTCCCGGGCCGTGATCTTGAGGACGGTCAGCTTGACACCGGCCGTGTTTTCGTCCTCGAGGGGCGAGCAGGCGACCCACTGGAGGCTGACCACCGCCAGGGCCACCAGGCCCAGGACGTACATCCCCGCCCCCAGGGCGCCCGTCCAATTTCGCAATCTGCAATTCGCAATCCGCAATTTCATAACCCTCCCCTCCTCAAGATAGCTTGGCGATCCGTGGTGTTAAGAAGATGAGGAGTTCGTTGTTTTCCTGGGTCAGGTTCCGGTTCTTAAAGAACCAGCCGATGATCGGGATCCGGTGGATCCAGGGGAGACGAGCTTGCGTCGTCTCCTCGTTGGCTCGGATGATGCCGCCCAGGACGACCGTCGAGCCGTCCTTAACGAGCAGGACCGTCTCGGCTTCTTGGGTGATGATGGGCGGGATCCCCAAAACAAGACGGCTGAAATCGGGTCGCTTGTTTTCGACCCGGACCTTCAGGATGACAGAACCGTCGGCCGTAATCTGAGGCGTGACGGCCAAATGTAAGGTGGCACTCACGTACTGGACCTGAATCGTGTTGTTGACGATCGTCTGGACGGGGATCTGGTCGCCCGACTGGATATCCGCCTTCTGATTGTTCTGGGTCGAAATCCGGGGGCTCGAGATGACGCGCGCCAGGCCAGCCGACTCGAGGGCCATCAGGGCCAGGTCCAATCGGAAGGTATCCATCACAGACCCGAAGGACAGGAGCATGGCGCCCGTCGGGGCTTGGAGGGACGGCAGATTAACGGCGTAGCCTCCCAGGGGATTCCCCGTGATGCCCGTCGTGGCCTGAATGACATTGCCGCCGATGGTGATGCTGTTGGGGAATACCAGGCTCGTCGAGTTCCCCAGGGCTGGCGACATCAGACCCCGGAAGCCCCACTGAATGCCTAACTGCTGGGTAAAGGTCCGCCGGGTCTCGACGATCCGGACCTCGATGTTGACCTGCGGGATCGGCGTGTCCAGGGTGGCGATCAGGTTCAGGATGTTCGGCATGTTGACGTCAGTTTCCTTGATAATCAGGGTATTCGTCCGCGTGTCGACAAAGATTTCGCCCCGGGGCGTTAAGAGCCGGGAGGCCAGCTGACTGACCTGGGTGGCATCGGCGTAACTCAGGGGTTTGATGACCGTCTGGAGCGTGCCGATGTTCTCTTGAAGCTTCTGACGTTCCTCGGCCTCTTTCCGGAGGTCCTCGATGGGGGCAACCCGTAAGACGTTCCCCTCCAAGACGTAGCCCAGATTCAGCATCCGCAAGACCAAGTCGAGGGCTTGGTCCCAGGGGACGAATTTGAGGCGCAGGACGGGGATCCGGTACTGTTCGCCCTCGACTTTGGGGTCCAGCAAGATGTTGAGACCGGAGATATCGCTGAAGACACCCATCAAGTCCTTGATGTGGACGTCGGTGAACTCCAGGGTGATCGGCTCGCCTTCATATTTCTTCGGCCCGGTGATGGCCTGTTCCTTAAAGATAGCCAGTTCTTGCGCTTTCTTGGCGGCCTCCTGTTCGGCCTGAGCCTGATAGAAAACGATGTCTCGGGTATCAAAGAACCGGGGGTCCCAGTCCGCCGTCGGCGGGGGAACCGGAGAGGGCTTCTCAGCGGTCGGGGACTGGACGCTGGGGACCTGAGACCCAGGACTCGGGACCCCTGCATCGGGACCCGTCTCCACCGTCGGCGGGGCCGACGGCAAGGCCGGTTCCGGAGATGGCGGGGGCGCCGCCGTCGGCGGGGGCGGTGTCGTCTCCTGGGCAGGAGCGGATTCAGGCTCCGTCCCAGATGGCTCCGAGCTCGCAGTCACCGCCGTCGGACGGACCAGAGCGATACGAAGGCCATCTGGCTCGACCTGCACGTCGGGTTGCAGGTCCTCGGCCGTCACCTCCATAACGACTCGGGTCACGGGGCTCGGCTCGGTCTGGAATTGGGCAACCCGCAGTTGCTTAAGCCACGCATGCTGAGGCGACCGCTTCCAGGCCAGGGGCTTGAATCGCAGGGGCTCGATGTCAAAGACCCAGCGGACGGGATTCGAAAGGCGCGAGGGCTTCCAGCGAGTCGTCGAGGGTGAACCCTCCGTCGTTAGCTTCACGACCACGGCGGCGTCTTCCAGCTGGAGGATCGCCACGTCGCGAGCCGTGGCCGGTGCCGCCGGCGGGATCGGCTCTGGGAGCGCCTTACCGGTCAGATCGGCAGACTTGGAGGAGGCCCCGGGCTCGCCCCGGGCCGACACGCCATAAACCCGTATGACGAAGCCATTGGCCTGAGGACGGACTTCATAGGGAAGGACTTGGTTCCGTTCGATGCGGACTTCGTGACGTTCGGGCGCGGCCCAGACGCGCCGGACTTGGGGAGAACTGATCGAGACGGGCGTAGCCAGTCGGCCCAGATTCGCATCATCCGGCAGGCGAAGGACGAGGTCCAAGCCCTTCTCGGTCACCTCAGGGTGGACGGCCGGGTCGAACGTAAAGACCAGGTCTGTGGCAGAAGCCGTGACGTGGAACGAAAAGTCCCGGAGTTCGGCGGCGCCCAAGGGTCGGAGCCCTATCAGCATGAACCCCAATATCAGCCCCAGGCCCCACGCCCCGAGACCACCGACCACGGGACCGCAGACCCTGAGGTCCATCGTCTGTGGTCTGTGGTCTGTGGTCTGTAGTCTAAGGCCCCGATCTTTCATAAAACCCTCCTTAAAGAGCATCGAGCAAAGAGCATCGAGCGAAGAGCAAATACTCTTGGCCCTTGGCTCTTTGCACTTTGCACTTTGCGCATAAGCACATAGCTCATCGCTGATGGCTCATGTCGGCTCACAACCCACAGAGCCACGGGCCGGCCAGGCCATGAGCCATGAGCCACGGGCCATGACCTACGATCACGGACGGCCCACCGGCCGGACGGCTGTCGGTCGCGGCGTCTCCGCTGGCTCTACATAGGTATACGTCTCGACCCGCATGTCGACCTGAAGCAGGGGCGGACGCCGGTTGACGTCCTTGACCTCGATCTTGAAGTCACCGATGTTGACCAGCCGATCCATGGCGGCGACCCGTTCGGCGAAGCGGCCAAACGAGTGGTAGTCACCCATCACGACGATATTTAAGGGATGGACCTGATAGGGCTGAGTCGGTCGGTCTTCCGGGGCCTGCGGCTTAAAAGACGTCATCTGGAGACCTGCCTCCTTGGCCCGATTCGAGACCTCGCTGAAGACGGTCTGAATTTCCAAAACGCTGGGCAGGATCTTCTTGAGCTGTTCGATTCGGTTCGTATACCGCTCGATCTCCGCCTGGAGGAGCTGGAACTTCCGTTGGGCGACTTCCCCTTCCTCGATTTTGGTCCGAAGCTGGCTCAGCTCCCGTTGCCGGGCCTCGATCTGTTCGACCGTTCCTTGGTAGTAGAAGAAATAGAACAAGGCCACCAGCAGGACGTCGGCCAGGACAAACACGCCGAGCTGCCCCCACAGAGGGAGCCGTTTGAAATCGTCCATCAAGGCCATCGGTTCCCTCCCTATGCATTATCGTTGGGGGGTCGGCGGAGTTTCAGCAGGTAGGGCCAGGGGGTTCGTGATCACGCCGTTGATCACGAACTTGCCCGTTTCCTGACCCGGCGGGACCTCCCAAGAAACGATGCGCACGTTCTCAAAGTAGTCGGTGCGGTTCAAGTTGTTGACCAGGTCCGTCAGCGCCCGTTCTTGCCGCGCAAAGCCCTCGGCGACGAAGGACCCGCCCGTCGCAGAAAACCGGCTCAGCCAGGCCAACTCAGGCATGGACCGAGCCAAGTCCATCAAGACGTGGCCCGGTAGGGTCCGGGACCGGGCTAAGGCGTCGATGGCCTGAAAACGACGCTCGACGGCGTCCTTTCGCTGTTGAAGCTCGCCGACCTTGTTCAGGACAGGCTTGAGGCTCTCCAGTTTGGCCTGAGCCTCGGCGATCTGCCGTTTCAACGCCTGCAGTCGATTCGAGAGGGTCAGGTACGCATAGGCGATACCGGCCAGGCCCAGGACCAAGATCAAGAGTCCACCGACGAGACCCGGCAGGGCCGTCGGCTCCGCCCGCTCCGTCGATTCGACCCGCGATGGACTGATCAGGTTGATCTCGATCATGACCTGTCCTCACGGAGCCTATATTGGCTCATAGGTCATGGCGGATGGCTCATGGCCATGAGCTATGAGCCAACCTATCCCCGCCGCAGGGCCAACCCGACGACGACGGCCAGGGCCGGCCGTTGCTCTTCCAAGAACTCGGGGTCGACGGCCGAGGTGTCCAACATGCGCGTGGGGTCCATCAGCTCGGTCGGAGCCCCAATGGTCTGCTGGACGAACTCCTTGAAACCCGGTGTCAGGGCCCCGCCCCCACTCAGAAGGACTCGACGGATTTCGATATCCTGAAAGTTTTGCTTAAAAAATCGAATCGTCTTGGTGATTTCCCGTCCAAAATCCTGAAAGACCTGCTGAAAGTAAGGTCGAATTTGCTCCATCCGGAGTTCGTAACGGCCCCGCTTGGCCAGTTCGGCTTGGTCATATGTCAGGTTGAACTCGGCTCGGACCAGCTCCGTCAGTGAACGCATCCCGACCATGGCGTCCCGGACGAACAACGGCTCGGTCCCCTGGACGATGTTCATGTTCATCTTGGTCGCCCCTACGTTCAGGAGGGCGATGACCGTCCGGGACCGAGCCAGCTCGGGATAGTTAAATTCGTAGGCATTCTGGACCGCAAAGGCATCGATGTCCAGGACGACAGGCTCGACCCGGGCCTGGTGGAGGGTGTCCAGGTACATCTGAGCAAAGTCCTTCTTTAGGGCCACGATGACCGCTTGCACCTGTCCGGCCGTGCTGGCCGATTCCAAGATATGGTAGTCGATCAGGACTTCTTCGCGGGAAAAGGGCAAGTACTGTTCGGCTTCCCACAGGATGGACTCGTGGAGCTCGGCCCGGTCGGCCGTCGCCGGGACGGTCACCCGCTTGACGAAGACGGCGCTCCCGGACACAGAGAAGGCGACCCGGCGGCTTCGAATCAAGACCTGGTCCATGAGCTTCCGGATGGCGTCGGCGACCGCCGGGGGGTCGATGACCTGGCCCTCGACGATGGCTTCCGGCGACAGGGGAACTAAACCCAGGTTCTCGATGGCATAAGTCCCCCGTTTCTTTTCCGTCAGGCTCATCACCTTCACCGAGCTGGAGCCGACGTCCAGGCCGACTAAGAGGCCCCGTCGCTTACCCAGTGGCGCCATTCCACGCTCCTATGCCCTCAAACTCTATCGGGGAAACACTGTAAACAAAAAAGTCCGAAAAAGTCAAGTATCTGACGGTCGGGTTAAGCTGGCCAGGCTTCCCTGGGCCTCCAGGTAGGCCGCCAGGCCTTCCAGAAGGCCCTGGACGACCCGGTCCTGGAAAGCCGGGTCGGCCAGGAGGCGACCCTCCCGGTCATGGGTCAAGAAGGCCGTTTCGACCAGGACGGCCGGCATTTGGGCGCCCATCAAGACGTAAAAGGGGGCCGACTTCACGCCCAGGTCCCGGGTCGGGTATCGGGGTCGGACCGAGCCGATCAGGTGCTTCTGGAGGTACTCGGCCAAGTCCCGAGACTCCTCGACCTTCGTGCTCTGAAGGATCAGGTGGACGAACTTCCGGAGCTCGTGGAGTTTGGCCGTCGAGACGGCGTTCTCCCGGGCGGCGACCTCCATGGCGTGGGGGTCCCGGGCCCAGTGCAGGTAGTAAGTCTCCACGCCGTGCAGGCGGCCGTCGCGACTGGCGTTGGCGTGGATCGAGATGAACAGGTCCACGCCTTGGGAGTTGGCCATTGCCGTGCGTTCCTCCAGGGGGACGAAGCGGTCGTCGTCTCGGGTCATCAGGACTTCGACGTTCCACCGGCGGAGGATCGCCTCGCGGAGGCGGCGGGCGATGGCCAGGGTCACGTCCTTTTCCCGGAGGCCCCCGACGCCGATGGCGCCCGGGTCGTGGCCCCCGTGACCCGGGTCCAACATGATGCGGGCGACCTTCATACCCAACTGGCGGGCGATGCTGTAAGTCCCGGACCGATTCGCCTCGGGGACGGGGATTTCTCGAGCGGCGGCGTCTTCCGTTCGGTCGGCTGGGACGGACGGGGCCGGCGTCTCTGTCGGCCGGGTAGCCGCCTCGGCCCGGCTCTGGGCCTGACCGGCCGACTCCCAGGGGCGCTGGAAGATGTCGACGACGATCCGGTACGGCGACTCCAGGATAAAGATCCGGTGCTGTTTAATGCGGTCGAAATCCAAGACGACCCGGGCCGTGTCGGGGAGGTATTGGCCCACGCGGACCTGTCGGAGGTGGGCATGGGACGGGAGTTCCCAACCCTGACCCCGAATCTGCCGAGACAGGACTGTCTGGTCGAGGTCAATGTAGAGGCGGTCTGGGTCCCGGAGGACACCCGTCCGGTAGGAGACGGCGTCCGAGAGGTCCAGCACGATACGGGTGTACTGGGGGCTTGTCCAGTAGCGGACGCCCTGGAGGACGGCGAGGCCCCGAGCGCGGACGTTCTCGGGTCGGGCGGGGGCCTCGGACCAGGCCGACCGAGCCTGGGCAAGGAGGGACTTGTAGTCGGGGACTTTTTGACACCGGGCCTCCGAGAAGAGGCGGGGGCACTCCGTCACGTAGGAAGCCCACTCCGGCAGGGCCTTCGTCCGGTAGAGGTCAGCGACCCGCAGGAGGGCCGTCGGTCCCCAGGGGCTATGGGGGTATTCGGTGATGAGGAACTTGTAGCGGTCCACGGCCCTTTGCCAGTCCTCGTCCCGCGCCCCCGTCCGGAAGAGTCGGGCGTAAACTTCTGCCTCCATGTAGACGGCGTCGTCGGCCACGGCGTGGGTCGGATGCCGGTAGTAGACGGTCCGGAATTGGTCGGCCAGCCGCTCCCAATGCCGCCGGTCGTACCGTTCGGGCTGGGCCTGCATGGCCCGATAGCGGGCCTGGGCCGACCGGTATAGGGCACCGGCGTCGACCCCCGGCCGGGGCTTCCTGAGGAGACTCACAGGCCCGACAGTCCCCCAAGCCGGGTCACCGGGGAGGGCATAACCCGTGACCCAAAGGATGGCCAAACACCACCGAATCCGACGTAGGCCCACGGTCATGCCTTCGGATGCGTCCCCCGATAGGTTTGTTCGATATGAGACCACTCGGGATGGGTATATCGCTGGGTCGTATGAAGACGGGCGTGACCCAGGAGTTCCTGCAGGGTCCGGAGGTCGACGCCAGCTTGGAGCAGGTGGGTCGCAAAAGTGTGCCGAAGGAGATGCGGGTACAGCCGCCGAAGCAGGCCCGCCCGGAGCTGGTAATGTCGCAGTAGGTACCGGACACCCCGGTCCGTCAGGGGGCGACCCCGGCGATTGACCCACAGGAAGCCGTGGGGTCGGTCCGGGGCTACGTGAAGGGCCCGTTCGTCGAGGTACCGCCCCAGGGGCGTCTGAAGGGCGGGCAGGACCGGAATGGACCGCTCCTTCCGACCCTTCCCGCGCACTCGGACCCACATCCGGGATGGGTCCAGGTCCTCTACCGAAAGCCGGACCAGCTCGCCCACGCGGAGGCCCATCCCGTAAAGGAATCCGAAGATCAGGGCGTCCCGTAATTGCCAAAAGGTGTCCCACCGAAACAACCCCAAGAGGGCCTGAATTTCCTCCGACCGGAGGGCCGGGGGCGGTTCCTCGGGGACCCGCAGGTTCGGTAAGACGGCCGCCGGGTTGTCTCGACGGAACCCCGCCCGCTGGAGATACCGAAAGAAGGCCCGCAGGGCCGACAGCCGCCGGTTTGTCGAACGCCGGTGATAGCCCCGTTCGAGAAGGCTCGCTAAGTACGCCCGGACGTCCTGATCATCGACCTCCATCCAGGCCAGGGGCTCGAACGCCGGACGCCCATGGTAGTGGCAGAAGAACTGCTGGAAGTCGGTCAAGTCCCTTCGGTAGGCCCGTAAGGTGTGGGGCGAGGCGCCTCGCTCCCAACGTAAATAGTCCAGAAAGGCGTCCACCCACTGACCCATCCGTACATCTCTTTGGGGAATCTGTACATTATGACCCAAGGCATAGAAATGTCAAAGCGCGACCTTTCGCCAGTTGCCTCCGGTGGCCGGGTCGGCTAATTTATCCAGCGGGGACCCTTTCCCACCGTGGATTCGCCGGAGAGGTACCGAAGCGGACACACCGGGCCCGACTCGAAATCGGGTTGCCCCCGAGAGGGGGCACGTGGGTTCGAATCCCACCCTCTCCGCCAACCTTTCCGGATGGACCATCTTACTCCTTAGCCTCATACATCCTGGCTCCGCGGAGGTAAGGATGGCACGGCGTTGCGACGTGTGCGGTAAGGGACCGGTGAAGGGTCACAATATCAGTCATGCGCACAACGTGACGATTCGACGGTTTTACCCCAATCTCGTCAAGGTCCGGGCCCGTGTGGGCGGGAGCGTCCAGCGGCTCAAGGTCTGTATGAAGTGTCTGAAGTCCGGGAAGGTCGAGAAGGTCGCCTGAACGGCGGTTCGGGAATTCGGCAATTCGGGAATCCGGCAGTCCGGCAGTTCGGGAATTTGACAGATAGGGAGATAGGGGTGACTCAGGGGGGGCTATGCAGGTACTGCCGGGGACGGCAGTCGGGACGACCTGTCGGGTCGTTTCGAGAATGCCTGCCTGGATGTGGGCGTTTACCTTAGGCAGTGGGAGTCATCCCCGCTTCCGTCCTGGATAGCTCTGAATAGGGATACCCGCCCTTCTCCCTCAGGCCACCACGGGAAGTAACCCCTGTTCCGTTTCCCACACCTCCCTGCCGGCCTATCTGCCGGACTGCCGAATTCCCGAATTCCCGAACTGCCGGATCCTGCATTGACGGTCCAGAACGTTTTGGTCAGCGCCGGTGAGCTTTCGGGCGACCTTTACGCCCGCCGGATGGTCGAGGCCCTGCGACGACGCTGGGCCGAGGAGGTCCACTTCTGGGGTATGGGCGGACCCGAGATGGCGGCGGCGGGTGTCGAAGTCGTCGTCCCCATGGCGGACTTGCAGGTCCACGGGGTTATCGAGGTCCTGCCGAATCTGTTCCGCCTGTTCCGAGCCTTTCGGCGCCTGATCGAGGAGGCCGAGCGGCGGCGACCTGCGTGGGCCCTCTTGGTCGACTTTCAAGACTTCCATCTTCGATTGGCCCGGGAGCTGAAGCGCCGGGGCGTGCGGGTCATTCAAATGGTCGGGCCCACGGTGTGGGCGTGGCGTCCGGGTCGGGTTCAGGCCCTGCGGAAGGTCCTGGACAAACTCCTCGTCATCTTTCCCTTCGAAGAGGCGATCTTTCGGGAGGCGGGCATCGACGCCGATTACATCGGGCATCCCCTGTTGGACCTGGTCCGCGTGTCCATCGGGCGGGCCGAATTCATGGCCCAGCAAGGGTGGGCTCCGGACACGAAGGTCATCGGCCTGCTCCCGGGTAGTCGCCCGACGGAGGTCCGCCGTCTCCTGCCCATCATGCTGGAATCTGTCCGCTCCCTTCGGGCGTCCCGAGACGTTCAGCCCTTTGTCGTTCGGGCGGCCACGATCGCCGAGGCAATCGTCCGCTCGATGGCGGCTACGCACGGCCTGCCGGACCTCCCGATCGTATCGGGCCCGGCTAAGTACGACTGGATGGCCAATGCGGACCTCTTGATCGTGGCCTCCGGGACGGCGACGATGGAGGCCATGCTGGTCCGCACGCCGATGATCGTCGTTTACAAGCTTCATCCCCTGAACTGGTGGATCGCCCGCCGGTTCGTGCGGGTCCGGTACGCCAGCATGGTCAACATCCTGGCCGGGGAGATGGTCGTGCCTGAGCTTTTGCAGGACGCCTGTACGCCGACGGCCGTCGCCCGCTTGGCCTTCGAACTGCTGGACCGGCCGGACCGGCGCCGTCGGATCGTCGAACGCTACCTGGACGTCATCAACGGTTTGGGGTGCCTCCACGCCTTTGAAGAAGGCCCCCGCGTCATCGAGGAGGCGGTCCGACGATGGACGTGAGGCTGTCCTCGAATCCCGTCGTCTTAGTCACGGGGGCCAGCTCGGGCCTGGGGTGGGCCCTGGTCCAGGAGATGGCCCGACGGGGATGGTCGACGTGCCTGGTCGCCCGGCGGGCGGACCGTCTCCAAGAGGCGGTCGAGACCTTGGCGTCTCGATACCCCCAAGCTTTTCATGCCGCCCGGGCCCTGGATTTAGCCGACCCAGATGCGATCCATCGTTGTACAGATTGGCTGGAGCGCTTGGGCGTCTGGCCCGAGGTCGTCGTCCACAACGCCGGCCTCGGTCGGTTCGGTCATTTTGAGGCCGTCCCGTGGGAGACGCACCGGTCTATCGTGGCTGTTCAGGTCCGGTCCGTCGTGGCCCTCACGAGAGCTTTGCTTCCACCGATGGTCCGGCGGGGTCGGGGGATGTTCGTCTTCGTCGGCTCTACGTCAGGTCGGAAGCCTGTGCCTTTCCTGGCGACGTATGCGGCCTCGAAGGCTTTCCTGCATCACTTTGCCTTGGCCCTCGGCGAGGAACTGCGGGGGACGGGCGTTCGGTCTCTCCTTGTCATTCCCGGCTTTATCGTTACGGGCTTCCACGAGCGGGAGGGTCTTCCGGCTGAGGCCCGGCCGTCGCGAGGCCAGCGCCCGGAGACTGTGGCCCGACGGGTCGCCGACGCCATCGAGCGCCGGGGGGGCGGCGTCTTGGTCGTCGGTCGCTGGCGGGAGCGTCTGACGGGGTGGCTTCAGCGCCTGTTCCCCGGCGAGGGATGGGCCATCCGGATGGGCCGATTTTATGAACAGTGGCTCCCGCCGGTCAGCGGAGAAGACGAGCGATGAAAATTGCGAATTGCGGATTGCAAATTGGGGACTCCGAATTTCGCAATTCGAAATCCGCCATCTCGGATGGTTTTTCGCTGGCCGAGGTCCTGGCGGCGGTCTTGGTCTTGGGCCTGCTCTTGGTCGGGATCGCTCATCTGTCGGCCCGGGTGTATCAGGCCACTCGCCAAGGGCACCGGCTCTTGCGTGAATGGCAGGCCGCCTTGGCCGACCTACCGGCCGTGGAGGTCTGCCAGGCTCGGCCCTTGGACAGCCCTCAGTGGCGCTACCGACCCGAGCCGACGCCAGCCGTCTGGCCTCGTACTGGAGCGCTGGGGCCCCTGACCTGCCGATGAAGTTAGGTGTTGGGTCCTGGGTGTTCGGTGTTAGGTAGATAGGTAGAAGGGACTGTAGACTAAAGACCACAGACTGGCGGAGTCACTGGAATCCCTCGTCTCGAGATGAGGCAAGCCAGGCTTCCAAAACAAGTCCGTGGTCTGTGATCTTTAATATATCCAACACCGAACACCCAACACCTAAGACCTAACACCGAACCGGAGGGACACCGATGGGGGAGCGTTGGGAAGTCTTGATGCCCCGAGGATACCGCTGGCGCCGCTGGCTTCAGCTCCCGTGGGGCTGGATCGCCCTGGGGGTCGTCCTGTTGTGGCTAGTCCTGACGAGCTTCTTCACCGTCGAGTCGGGTGAAGTGGGTTTGATCTTGCGTTTCGGGAAGTTCGTCCGGGAGGTCGGCCCCGGGCTTCACTGGAAGTTCCCCTTTGGGGTCGAGCGGGTCTATAAGTTCTCGACCGAACGGATCTTTAAGGAAGAGTTCGGCTTTCGGACTCGGACCGTCGGGGAGCGGACGGAGTACGGCCCGCCGGAGAATTCCGAGGAGCCCGTCATGCTGACGGGGGACTTGAGCATCGTCCACGTCGAATGGGTCGTGCAGTATCGCATCGCCGACCCCTTTGCCTACCGCTTTCGGATCGCCGACCCCAAGAAGACCCTCCGGGACATCTCCCAGGCGGTCGTCCGCAAGGTCGTCGGGGACCGTACGGTCGACGAGGTCCTCACGTATGGTCGGGAAGAGGTCGCCGACGAGGTGCGCCGGCTGATGCAAGCGATCCTGGACGCCTATGGGTCGGGCATCCGCATCGAGACGGTGCGCCTCCAGAACGTCCAACCCCCGGACCCCGTCAAGCCGGCCTTCCACGGGGTCAACCAGGCCAAGCAGGAACAGGAGCGCCTCATCAATGAAGCCTGGGAGGCTTACAATCGGGCGATCCCTCAAGCCGAGGGTGAGGCCAAGCAGACCATCGCCCAGGCGGAGGGCTACGCCATCGAGGTCGTCAATCGGGCCCGGGGGGACGCCGACCGTTTCCGGACCATGCTGGAAGAGTACCGTCGGGCGCCGGACGTCACCCGTCAGCGGATCCTCTTGGAAACGCTGGCCGAGGTCCTGCCCCACGTCCAGCAGGTCCTGGTCGTCGACCCCGAGACCCGGAGCCTAATCCCCTTGCTATCGCTTCCGGCCGCCGCCGGCGGCAAAAAGGCCTCGTCGGAGGAGAAGCCATGATCCGATGGATCGGAATCGCCGTCTTGGTCCTTGGAGCTTTCATCGTCCTGAGCGACTCGGCTTTCGTCGTCGAAGAGGGTCAGCAGGCCATCATCACCCAGTTCGGTCGCATCGTCGGCCGGCCTTACACGCAAGCCGGTCTTTACTGGAAGATCCCCTTCATCCAGAAGGTCTACCTTTTCGAGAAGCGCATCCTCGAATGGGACGGGGACCCGGACCGCATCCCGACGCTGGACAAGAAGTACATCTTCATCGACTCGACGGCCCGCTGGCGGATCACTGACCCCGTCCAGTTCTTCATGACGCTTCGGACGATGCGGAACGCCGTCGACCGCCTGAACGACATCATCGACTCGGCCGTCCGGGACCAGATCTCCCAGTACACCCTCATCGAGGTCGTCCGCAGTACGAATCACATCACCCAACTGCCGCCCGAGCAGTTGGTGTCGATGTCCGACGAGGCCCGGATCCCCATCCAGGTCGGCCATGACCGCATCTTAGAAGGGATTCGTCGGGAGGTCCGGGCGCAGGTCGAGCGCCTGAACTATGGCATCGAGGTCCTCGACGTGCGGATCAAGAACATGAACTACGAGGCCGAGGAGGTCCGCCGGAAGGTCTACGACCGGATGATCGCCGAGCGGAACCGCATCGCCGCCCTGTACCTGTCGGAGGGTCGGGGGAAGAAGGCCGAGATCGAAGGCGAGATGCAGAAGAAGCTCCAGCAGATCCGGTCCCAGGCCTACCAGAAGGCCCAGGAAATTCGCGGCAAGGCCGACGCCGAGGCCATTCGCATTTACGCCGAGTCTTATGGTCGGGACCCCGAGTTCTTCGCCTTCCTCCGTTCGATGGAGGCCTACCGGCAGGTCATCCAGGGGAACCACACCCTCATCATCACGACCGACAGCCCCCTATATCAATACCTGAAGCGGGTGGCGGCCCGACCATGAGATGGGGAGGCCATAGGGCCGTAGGGCAATCAGGCAGTCGTGAATAACGACGGTCCCCCGGCCCTTGAGACCCCACACCGATTACAGGCACTTTTCCAGCGTCTGCGAAGCTTTCTGGCCCTCGGTCGGCTCTTCTCGAAAGACAACACACCGTCTCGAACGGCCGCCCTCCTGGACGGTCTTGAAGTCGATCAGGGTCCCATCACAAAACCGCTGTCCCTTAGGGGCCATGTACGTGCGGGACTTACCGCTTTCGTCCTCTACGGGAAGAAACGCATAGGGCACGTTCTTCCGCTGGATGATGCCCTTCACCTGAAGGGTCCCGACACGATAGGCCCGCAGGGGTTCCTTCTCTCGGCCAACAGCGTCCAGCTTTTGAAGACAGTCGGGGTCCGGCTTCGGAAGAGC
>JAUQPV010000312.1 GCA_030550225.1 Acidobacteriota bacterium
GACGGGACGCCCGCAGGCGGTGGAAGTGGGCCTCCATCTGAGCCACCGGCCACGGACCCTGGTCGCCCAGGCCCCGGACCCGGACGGCGACCGTCTCTTGGGCCGCTTCTCGGTCGCCCACGACGAAGATAAAGGGAACCTTTTCCAACTCGGCGTCCCGGACCTTGGCCGAGACCCGCTCGTCCCGGAGGTCCACTTCGACCCGGAATCCTCGTTGAGATAGCCGCTGCTGGACCCGCCTGGCGTAGTCGGCATGCCGGTCCGAGATCGGTAGGACCCGAGCCTGGACGGGGGCGACCCAGAAGGGAAAGGCGCCGGCGAAGTTCTCGATCAGGACGCCCATGAAGCGTTCCATCGAACCCAGGATGGCCCGGTGGATCATCGTGACCCGATGGGGGTGCCCGTCGGGACCGACGTAGGTCAAGTCGAAACGCTCAGGCAGGTTGAAGTCCACCTGGACCGTCGAGCACTGCCACCACCGCCCGATGGCGTCCCGAATCTTCACGTCGATTTTGGGACCGTAAAAGACGCCCTCCCCGGGGTCGACCTCGTAGGCCAGGCCGGCCCCTTCGAGGGCCTGCTGGAGCGATCGCGTGGCGACCTCCCAGGCCTCCAGGGTGCCGACGTACTTTTCCGGCCGCGTCGAGAGATAGACCTTGTACTCGTGGAATCCAAAGGTCCCGAGGACCTCCCGGATGAAGTCCAAGACACCCAAGATCTCGGCTTCAATCTGGTCCTGCGTGCAGAAGATGTGCGAGTCGTCCTGCGTGAACCCCCGGACCCGCAAGAGGCCGTGGAGGACGCCTGAGCGTTCGTACCGATAGACGGTCCCGAACTCGAACAGCCGAACCGGGAGCTCCCGGTAGCTCCGACGCCGAGACTTATAGATGACGATGTGGAACGGGCAATTCATCGGCTTCAGCTGATAAGGGACCCGCTCCTCGAGTTCCATGGGCGGGAACATGTAGTCCCGGTAGAAGTCCAGATGACCGCTGACCCGCCAGTGTTCGAGCCGGGCGACGTGGGGCGTGTAGACGACTTGGTAGCCCCGACGGAAGTGGGCCTCGTACAGGAACTCCTCCAACTGCCGTCGGATGACGGCCCCCTTGGGATGCCACAGGATCAAGCCTGGCCCGATAGAATCCTGGACGGAGAAGAGGTCCAGCTCGGCACCCAGCCGCCGGTGGTCTCGGCGGCGAGCCTCTTCGAGTTGGTGGAGGTACTCGACGAGGGCCGCCTCCGTCGGGAAGCAGGTCCCGTAAATCCGCTGGAGCTGGGGGTTCCGCTCGTCGCCCCGCCAGTAGGCCCCCGAGGTCGACAGGACTTTCAGGGCCTTCAAGTACCCCGTCGAGGGGACGTGGGGGCCCTTGCAGAAGTCCAGGAACTCGGCCTGCTGGTAGCAACTGACGGGGTCGCCACCGCGTTCGTGGATCAACTCGACCTTAAAGATTTCGCCCCGGCTTTCAAAGTACCGCAGGGCTTCCTCCTTCGGGAGCCACTTGTGGACGATGGGGATGTCCTGCTCGGCCAGCTCTTTCATCCGCCGTTCGATACGGGCCAGGTCCTCTTCGGTGAAGGGCCGGTCTCGCAAGAAGTCATAGTAGAAGCCGTTTTCGATGGGGGGTCCGACGGCCAGCTTGGTCTCCGGGAACAACTGCTGGACGGCCTGGGCCAACAGGTGAGCACAGCTATGACGGTATACCTCCAGGGCTTTTGGATGGTCCGGCGTGATCAGCTCATCGACCTGCAAGTCTCGGTCGACGATGGAATGATGGTCCCAGTACTGATCGCCGGACCGAAGCAAGAGGATCTCGGACACCCGGTCCGGGTCATAGCGGCGGAGGACTTCGGCGACCTCCGTCCCGGCCGGAACTTGAACGACCCGGCCGTCAGGGAATACGACCTGAACGTACGACGCATCGGCCATGCCTGACCCACCCTTAGATAGGTGTTCGGCGTTGGGTGTTCGGTGTTGGGGCTGGGAGGTCAGGGTTTAGGAATCAGGCTTTCCCCGGAGCCCTGCCCCCTAAAAGCCCAACACCGAACACCTGACACCTATTCTATGAAAAGGCCGCCCCCCGGTCCACGCCGACCTGGACTCAGGAGTCGACTCCAGGTCGAAACTCATAGTCCTGCCCCTCTGCCTATCATCCCAAGGAGGTGAACCATGGAAGCGCGGATTGTCCTTTCCCTATGCCTCGAATGTGGGGCCTGCCCCGAGGTGCGGGTCTACGATGACGCCGTCGCCATCGGCGAGGGCGAGACATTCGTCCGGCTTCCGCGCGAGGCGTGGAACCTGTTGATCGATAAGGTCCTGAACGGAGAGCTGGGCAAGCTGTAAGGCTCTGACCTCGGGTCACCGGGCGGTCGGGCATCGTCCGGCCGCCCGGATAAGGCTTCTCCGATACCCGGTCCACTGTCTGTAAGAACGACGTCGGACCAGCCTTGGCGTCGTCCAGGAAGCATGATTCGTGCGTAGATGGGATTTCCTCGGTCCGACGGGTTTCTCATCTCCCCGCCTCCTTACCTCTTGGTCTTCTGATGATCCCCGAGCCCGACGCATGCGTGACTGTTCCATTTTTGGTGGGCGAATCGGTCAGATATGTAGGCCTGGAGCGGTTTTTCTTGGAATCCACACCGGGTCCGAGCCACAGCCCACTGGGATGAGCTTTTCCGGCCTTTCATCCACCGATTTTGGAACAGTCACCGGGTGAGGTGACTGTTTCAAAAGTGGTGGGTGGGGTTGAAAAGAAAAATCCCTCCGGCCATAAAGAGAGGGAATCTTCAGGCCGGAGGGAAGACATGCTAAGAGTCAGGATACGGATTCCGGAGGTAGGTGTCCAGCCGGAGGGGGGACCCGGGGGATGCGGGGCGTGTGGGAGCCGGGCATGGGTGCGATGGGGGCGGCGGGTGCGTCGGGTGCGGGACGTGGGGGTGAGCAACTGTCTTCAAAGTCAAGATCCTTTATTAACCTCCATGGAAAGGGTATTAGGTGGGTTGGAAGACGGGCGACCAGGGTGTCCGATGGCGGACGATGGCATTCAGGATAGACAGGAGCTT
>JAUQPV010000313.1 GCA_030550225.1 Acidobacteriota bacterium
CCGCACGAGGGCCTCGATGGCCGCCGCCTGAGCCTCCGAGGGTGCAAAGTCCGTCTCTAACCGAAACCGCATGGAAGGACCCCTGAGGGGATTATGGACCATGGGCTACAGACCATGGTCCACCGACCATAGACCATGGACTATCCCGCAGTTTTCCTTGCCGTACCGCACGAAATCGGGGCTTCTTTTCCGACCCGGCGACGGTAAAGTCCATGGTCGATGGTCCGTGGTCCTTTATTGCACCTCGATGATCTGATGGTCCGGCGTCCAGGGGTCGGCCACTCGGTAGACGGCCTCGGCCACGGCCGGGCCCACGAACTGCCAGAAGACGGCCGGGTGGAAGACCCGCTCCTGCATGTCGCCCAAGGGCCACAGCCAGTCGGCGATGGCACGACGGGCCGACGCCCATCGCTGATTTCGCTCGAGCCAGGCCTGCTCGGCTACGCTTCGGAATCGCTGGAAGGCCAGCTCGACGGCGTCGAGGGCCCGGTGCCAGCGCTCGGTATGCGGCAGGCCCTGCATCCGGGCGACGTCGACCATACGAGCGTGAAAGGCCCGAAGGTCGGCTTCCATCCGTTCGATGTCCGGCGTCCACGGGGGCACCTCGTCAGACGCCGGCGTCCAGGCCGACGGGGGCTCGGTCAGGCATCGGACGACGTCGAGGCCCGTCTTCTGAAGGATCCGCCGGAGGGGCGGCGGGACGAGGGTCAGACTGATCCGCGGGAAGACGACCGGCATCGGGATCTCGAGACGGTCGTATAGGAACCGGAGTTGGGCCCAGTAAGCCGTCTCGGAGGGCCCGGCCACGTAGGCGACCGTCGGGAAGACGAAGTCCTGTAGGAGGGGACGCAGGACGACGTTGGGACTGACCTCGGCGACGTGGTCGGCCAGCCAACGGACGAAGGCGGCCGTCGTCCACTGTTCGCCAGTCCCGGCGCAGACGACCTGGCCGTCCCGCCAGATCAGGCGGTGCCGTTCGCCGTCGACCAAGCGGAACAGGGGGAAGTACTCCCGATGGAGCTGGACCTGATGATGGTAGCCCCGGCGGTCAAGGGCGGCCATCCAGCGATCCCAAGCGTCCAGCCACTCGGCCCACCGCTCGACGAGCCGGACCAGGACGGGCAGGGCCGCCTGCTTGAGGGCCGCCGAGCGGGCCGAGATCCAGCCGGGCAGGCCGGCGCCGCCCAATAGGCGGTGCAGGTAGTGGCGAAAGGCCGTGTCCAGGGTCCGACAGCCGTCTCCATAAGACGCCTGAAGAGCCGCTTCGATAGCCGCCTGATACAGGCCGGGTCGGATATGGGACGCATGAAAGCGAATGACGGGGGCGACTCGCTCGTCGTCGACCTCGATGAGGCCGACCGGCCGACGATTAGACGTCACGCCGCCCGGCAGGTCCGGCCGGACGGGCCGGGATTGGGCGTCTATACTGGCGACCATCAGGAGCTCCTTGAGGTCATGGTCCTCGTCGAGGACCCAGAAGGCGGCCCCGACGGACTCCCCGCGGGCCTGCCAGTATTCGGCCAACCGGACAGCCGTGGCGATCTTGTAAAGGGTAAACAGGGGCCCACCCAGGAGGCCCGGCTGTTGACCCGTGATGACGAGACCCGCCGTCGGCTCGACGGCCGGACCCACCGAGGGGTCCCACGGCTGGACCCAGGTCGGCCAGTCGGCCTGATGGGGCAAGCGTTGAAAGAACGCCCGCCGGACTTCCATTTGCCGTCGTTGCGCCTCGGCGTCGAAAGGCGGCCCCGGGAACCAGTCCCGGAGGCGTTCAAAGCGGTACAGATAGTCCCGGAAGAGGTCCGTCGCCGGAAGTCGGTCCCATGAAACCGTCTGGACGTGCATAGCATCTCCTCTTCAGGCGAACAGCGAATGGCGAATAGCGTCCCATCTGCCCGTCTTCCCTACCTCCCCCGAAGGGGTAAGCAGTCAGCTGACACTGTCTTGCATCCTGCATCTTGCATCCTGTATCCTACTTCTTGCAACTCGCCCCCTATCTTCCGCAAGGAACCCATGATGCCGACTTGGGCCGTCCTGACGTTTGGGTTGATCGTCCTTGTCAATGCGACCTTCTTTATCTTCGTGAACCGCTGGCTGGGACCCCGCCGGCGGACCTCGGCCGTCAAGCAGGAGCTGTTTGAGTGTGGCATTCCCTCGACGGCACCGCCGCCCGTGCAGTACCCCGTGTACTTCTATCGGCTGGCCGTCGTGTTCGTCCTCTTGGACGTCGAGCTGGCCTTCTTCCTGCCCTGGGCCGTCCTGGCCCGGCCCCTGGGCTGGCCGGGCTTGATCCTGATGGGGGTCTATGCCGGCACGCTCGTCGTGGGCCTATTATACTTCTGGCGGCACGGCGGTCTCGTGTTCTGGGAGCGACCGGCGGCGGTCCCTGTCGGCGCTGAAGTCCGCCGGGAGGTCCCGGTACCCGTCCCGGCCCAGCGGACGGAACCATAATCGTCGGGCAGATAGGCAGATGGGCAGATGGGGATCATCCTTAATATCAACCCTTTGTCCCTTTGTCACTCTGTCACCTCGTTCCTTTGAAACACCGTGCCTTTCGGGCGGTGGGAAAGGCCGTCCCGATGCCGTTCTCACGAGCCGATGGAAGTGAGGGAGATATGACCCGGTACGGTTCGGATGGCGGATTCATCACGACCCGGCTAAAGGACTTCGTCGGATGGGCCCGGAAGTTCTCGCTGTTTCAGTACCCCTTCGTGACAGCCTGTTGCGGGATGGAGTACATGGCCGTGGCGGCGGCCCATTACGACATCGACCGCTTCGGGGCGGCCCTGCCACGGTTTTCACCCCGGCAGGCCGACCTTCTAATGGTCGTCGGGACGATCAGCCACAAGATGGCGCCGGTCCTCAAGCGGGTCTATGACCAGATGGCCGAGCCCAGGTGGGTCATCGCCTTCGGCGTCTGTGCGACCAGCGGCGGGTTCTACGAGAACTATGCGACGCTCCAGGGGATCGACCTCGTCATTCCCGTAGATGTCTATATCCCCGGCTGTCCGCCCCGGCCTGAGATGGTCCTCGACGGTATCATGAAGCTCCAGGAGA
>JAUQPV010000314.1 GCA_030550225.1 Acidobacteriota bacterium
GCCGTTCCTGACCCACTGGATGGTGGCGGCTCGAGAACGCCGGACCCACGAGAGCCTCCACTTTTTGCGCTTGCTCCTGCCTATCGCGGGGGGCGTTCCGGAGGTCCCGGCGGCGCTTCCGGGCCTCCGGTTCCCTGAGGCGGTCGCGCCGCCGGCCGCCTTTCCGAAGGACTACGTGTTCGTCTATGCGGATGCCAGCCGCCGGCCCCGAGCGTGGCCCTCTGAGCGCTACGTCCGCCTGATTCAGCGTCTGACGGCCTGCGGTCGGACCGTCGTCGCCGCTTGGCCCCGGTGGGCCCCCCTACCGCCGGCGACGGACCGGGTCCATGTCTTGCGGCCGGACGTCGCCCTTCCTGAGCTGGCCCGGGTGATTCGAAGCGCCCGGTGGTTCATCGGCAATGACGGGGGACCGGCTCATTTGGCGGCCGCCTTAGGCGTGCCCTGTGTCGTGATCTACGGCCCGGGGCATCCGGCCCGGCACCGACCCATCGGGACCGGCCAGCCGATCCACGCCGTCTCCGCTGACTGGCCGTGCTCGCCATGCCGCCAGAAGTTCTTCCGGGAGTGCCCGCCCGTCGCTCCGTTCCAGCCGGCCTGTCTGGACGCCCTGAACGTTGAGTTCGTCTGGCGCCAAGTTGCGACGGCCTTGGGACTTTCGGGATAATAGGCCATTCGGGAATTCGGCAGGTCGTCCGATGGGCCGGACCTGCCCATGGACACCGCCGTCGCTGGCGGTTCTCCGAGGATGACACCGACATGACGGCCGGTTTCTGAGGTTGACACCGCCATGACTGGCGGTGTTCGGATGGGGTGGACGCCGCCATGACTGGCGGCGCCGGGACAGCGAGGACGCCGCCATGACTGGCGGCGTTCCGAATCGTCGATCCCCCTGCCTATCTGCTGACCTGCCGACTTGCCCATCTGCCGAATTGCCGGTCGAGGAGGTGGGACGATGGCGCATGGGACTTTGCGCAGCGTGGCGCTGGGGACAGCGGCTCTTTGCCTGTGGGTCGTCGGGATGGTCGGCGTAGCCGTCGCCGACCTGGTCGGGCCGCATCCCTCGAACCCCATGCAGACGTGGGCCGAGCGGAACGCTCGACTGAGTCAGTGGGAGCGTCAGCTTGTCGCCCAGTGGCTTCGGGACTACGGGTACCCCCCGGCGCAGGTCGAGTCGTGGATGGCCCGGGTCACGGATGCAGAGGTCCACGGGGCCATCTTACAGGCCGAGAACCTGGGCCTCCCCTACGGCGGGGACGCCCTGGAGGCCATCGCCGTTATCCTCATTATAATAATATTAATTATCATCATTCTCAGGCTTCTGAACAAGGAAATCATCATCCGTTAGGGGGGCCGCGTCCCGGGTGCCAGACCCTGAGCAGGAGGACACCCGGCTCCCTGAGGTCGACACCGACATGACGGCCGGTTCTCTAAGGAAGACACCGCCATGACTGGCGGTGTTCCGATAGGGTGGACGCCGCCGTCACCGGCGGCGCCGGGACAGGAGGACGCCGCCATGACTGGCGGCGTTCCGAATGGTCGATCCCCCACTTGGCAGGAACTATACTTCCCCAGGAGGTGGTATCACTGGCGGCGTTCCGAATGGTCGATCCCCTACCGGCCCCTCTGCGTGACGGGCGGCGCCAGGATTGGGGGACACCGACATGACGGCCGGTTTCTGAGGTTGACACCGGGATAACTCCCGGTGTTCGGAGATCAGGGGCTTGCACTCCTACTCCCCGACCTGCCCATTCTGGTGAACCGCGAACGGCGAATGTCGAACAGGACCCGACCTGCCGACTGCCCATTTGCCGACCTTCCATCGACTCGCCATGCGTCGGATTCCTTTACATCCCCTCGTCGACTACTGGGGTCGGCCGGGGCCGCTCGAGTGGTCAGCCGTCTTTGGGCGTTCGGCACCCCTGGTCGTGGAAATCGGCTTTGGCCGGGGCGAGCACCTGGTCCGGTGGGCACAGGCATCACTGGACCGGAACGTCGTCGGCATTGAGGTGGCCTGGGCTTCGATTCAGCGGGCCCTCCGGCGGATCCGCCAGGCGGGCGTGACGAACGTCCGGATTCTTTATGCGAACGCCGAATGGGCCCTTTACTACCTGTGGCCCCGAGCGTCGGTCGAGCGCATCGTCAGCTTATTTCCGGACCCTTGGCCCAAGGCCCGGCACGTGCATCACCGGCTGTTCTCCCGACGGTTCTTCCTGCGGGCGCACCGGGTCCTCCAGGAGGGGGGCACCCTACTTTTGGCGACGGATGACCCGGGCTTCGTCGAGTGGAGTCTGGCGGAGTGTCCGACGCCGGGCTTTGAGGCCCGCGTGGAGACCTACCGGGGCGAGCTCCGCTTTGGGACCAAGTATGAGATGAAGTGGTACCAGGTGGGACGGACCTTCTTTGTGGTAGAATTCCGAAAGACGGATCCCCTGGACGTGCCGGAACCGGAGTGGCCGCCGACGATGCGGATTTATCAGTTTACCGAGCCGTTCGACCCGAGCCGCTGGCAGGGACCCGACCAGTGGTCGGACGGGGACGTCGTCGTCGTGTTCAAGGAATTCGTTTGGGACCCGGCCCGTCGGGTCGGCCTCTGGAAGACGGTCATCCGGGAGGACACGATCGTGCAGAATGTCTGGATCGAAGTCCGATGGGTCGGCGACCGATGGCGTCTGCTCCCGTCGGACGGCTGTAAGTTCCTGCCGACCTATGGCCTCCAGAAGGCCCTGGATGTACTGGCCGAGAGCCTGAAGGGTCGGGAATTCGGCAGTTTGGCCGATGGGTAGGTCGGCAGATAGGCAGGTGGGCAGGTCGGCAGTTTGGCAGAAGGGTATCTGGAGGACGAACTTGCCCAGAAAGCCCTTGGGTCTTGAGAGCATCCGCCGGCGGTGTTTCCCGACTTTCTCAAACGCCGCTTGGGATGAGGGTCCATCTCCTCGAGGATGCACTCCTCATGAGAGCCTTCGGAAAGGTGGGAAGGATCGATGCGCCCGTCATCCATTAGCGCTCCGATCGTCTTTCCACCACCTGTCTGCCCAATTGC
>JAUQPV010000315.1 GCA_030550225.1 Acidobacteriota bacterium
TCGGTCCGTCGAAGTCGCCCTCAGCCTGGGGCCCGCTCGTGTCCAGGTTCCGGACCTCAGCGGACGAAGCTTCCGGGGAATCCGGCTGACCCTGCAAACGCTGGGCCTCGAGCTCGGTCAAGTCCTCTATCTTCAGACGGCTGGGGTCCCCGATACCATCTTGACCCAGGACCCGCCTCCGGGCCGATGGGTCCCCGGGGGTACGGCCGTTCATGTGGTGGTCAATCGGGGCCGTCCCGACACTTACGTCATGCCGGACGTGATCGGCCGGCCCCTGGAGTCCGTCGTTGATTTCTTCAAGCAGAAAGGCTATCGTTTGGGATACGTCGAGGCCCGGGTCTATCCGGGCCTTCCGCCGGGGATCGTCATCGGCCAGGTCCCCAAGGGCGGCTATCCCCTGCAGCGACACGATACCATCCAATTGACGGTGAGTCGGGCACCATGAGGGACGTACGTCGACTCTTACCCAGTATCCTGTCGGCGGACTTCGCCCATCTGGCTCAGCAAGTCCAGACAGTCGAACAGGCGGGCGCCGACATGCTTCACGTGGACATCATGGATGGCCACTTCGTACCGAACCTGACGATGGGGCCCTTGGTCGTCGAAGCCCTGCGACGGTACACCCGTCTCCCGATGGACGTCCACCTGATGGTCGCCCGTCCGCAGGACTGGGCTGAGGCCTTCATCCAGGCTGGCGCCAATGCCGTCTCCTTCCACGTGGAAGCCTACCCCCACTGGCATCGGCTGGCCCAGCAGATCCGAAAAAAGGGTGCCCTGGCAGGAATCGCCCTTAATCCGGGGACGCCCCTCAACTGGATCGAATCGATGCTGGAATATGTAGACTACGTCGTCGTCATGACCGTGAACCCCGGTTGGGGCGGCCAGACTTGGATCGAGGGCTGTCTGGAGAAGGTCCGCCTGCTTCGGGAATGGATCGACGTGCGGGGCTTCGAGGTCCTGATCGAAGTCGACGGGGGTATCCACGAGGGGAACGTCGCCCAGGTCGTCCAGGCGGGAGCCAACTGGATCGTCGCCGGGTCGGCCATCTTCTGCGCCCCCGACCCGGCGGAGGCGGCCCGCCGCTTGAAACAGCGGATCCTGGCGTCCGAATGAGGCGGTCCCTCACGGCGCTCCGTCACTTCCTTGAAGAATCGCCCCTCTCGAAAGGTCGGAAAGGCCGAATCGGTCGGGACCTTCGTGAGCCGACCGACTTTTGTAAAGGGGGCTCTCGGATGGGACGTGGCCATCGGCTTCGCGTACGGGTGCGATTCCCCGAAGCCGACTTGATGGGATGGGCGCACCATACGGTATACTTCGTGTGGTTTGAGATGGGTCGGACAGAATTCATGCGGGCGTACGGCCTCTCGTATAAGGAAGTCGTCGCTCAGGGGTACCACCTGCCGGTCATCGAGGCGCATGCCCGATACCGTAAGGCGGCCCAGTACGACCAAGAAGTCGAGGTCGAGACCGTCCTGTATGAGGTGAACCCTCTCACGTTGGAATTCCGGTATCGCGTGTGGGACCCCTCGACAGGCACTCTCCTGGCCGAGGGATGGACCCGCCATGCCGTCATCGACGGGGCGGGCCGCTTGCGGCGCTTACCGGCGTCTGTCTACGAGGCCCTCCGGCAGTGGGCGATGGCGAATCGCTGATGGCTCATAGGTCGTAGCTCGTCGCTGTTTCCCATCTGCCATGAGCCACGAGTTATGAGCCGTGAGCTCTAAGCCATGCGTTGGACCCCTGTCCAGACGGTTCTGTGGATCATCGTCGTCGGCAGTCTCGGCCTGAGCCTGGCAGGCTGTGCCCGAAAGCCGGCCGCCGCCTTGGCCGACATGACGGACCAGCAGTTGTTTCAGCGAGGCCTCCAGGCGATGGAGAAGAAACGATGGCCGGAGGCCCGGGAGGCCTTCCGGTACTTGACCCGCATGTTCCTGCAGAGCCCTTACCGGGAAAAGGCATACCTGTACATCGCCGACACGTATTTCCGGGAAGGCGTAGAGGGTTTGCCGATGGCCGTCTCGGCCTACCAGGAATTCTTGCGCTTGTATCCCAACAGCGTGGACGCTCCCTACGCCATGTTCCAGGTCGGTATGAGCTACTTCTTGCAGGCCGAGAAGCCCCAACGGACGCAGGAGAATACCCGGAAGGCCGTCGAGGCCTTTCAACAACTCCTGGAGCGCTATCCGACCGGCGAGTGGGCTGAGAAAGCCAAGCAATACCTACGGCTGGCCCAGCAACGCCTGGCCGAGCACGAGTTCATCATCGGCAAGTACTACTACAAAAAGAAAAATTACGAGGCGGCCCTGAACCGCTTCCAGACCATGTTTGCCCAATTCCCCCCCGAGCTGTGCAATCCGGAGGCCTATCTGTTGACGTACCGGATCCTCCAGAAGATGGGCCGGTACGAGGAGAGCTTGCAGTATCTCCGTCAGGTCGTCCAACTCTTCCCGGGCACGGCGTGGAGCCGAGAAGCGACGACCCTCTTGAACTCCGCCGGCTCCAACGTCCGGCCGTAAGCGGTCCTGCCCGACACCCAATACCCGGACCTGACACCGAGATGAAGCGACTGTTTATCGCCGTTGAGCTACCCGACGACGTGAAGACGGCCCTGACCGGGCTTCAGCGGGTCCTCCGACCCTACTTCGTCGAGGCCACGTGGGTCCGCCCTGAGGGTCTCCATCTGACGCTGAAGTTTCTGGGCGACACCCCAGAAGACCGCATCCCGATGATTCGGGATGCCTGCGAACGGGCCGTCCGCCCGTTTTCCGCCTTCTCGATGGAGCTGAGGGGCATCGGTGTCTTTCCAGACTGGCGGCGCCCCCGAGTCCTATGGGTGGGTGTCCAGACGGCTGTCGAGACCCTCGGTGCTTTGCAGGCAGCCGTCGAGCGGGCTGTCGAGCCTCTCGGGTACCCGCCCGAGACGCGGCCTTTCGTACCGCACCTGACGTTGGCCCGGGTTAAACAAAGTCACCCAGCCGCTCTTCAGAAGCTACGGGAGCGGGAGAAGCCGGCCCTG
>JAUQPV010000316.1 GCA_030550225.1 Acidobacteriota bacterium
ACCTCGTCCAAGAAGACCGTCCCGCCCCGGACGGCCTCGAACAGGCCCTCCTTATCCGACCGGGCGTCCGTGAAGGCGCCCCGCCGGTAGCCGAACAGCTCGCTCTCGATGAGGCTCTCGGGTAGGGCCGTGCAGTTCAGGGGCAGGAACGGCCGGCCGGCCCGGGGCGAGTGGTCGTGGATCCACCTCGCCAGCAGGTCCTTGCCCGTGCCCGTCTCGCCCAACAGCAAGACCGGCTCGTCGGTGGCCGCCACCCGCTCGGCCCGTCGCAACAGCTCCCGCATCACCTCCGACGCCACGACCAGCATGAAGTTCCTCGGTCGAATCGGATGAGTGGGTAGGGAATACAAGGATACAAGATGCAAGCTACGGGATGCAAGCTACGGGTTTGCAACGGAATGTAGGAGCGGGATGCAGGATTGCGACGACGCAAGCTATAGACTGAAGACCCCAGACCTACTCCAGTCGTTGGAAGTTCCACGCCCTCCATCCGGGGACGACCCAATGCTTCAGGCGGGCCTGTAGCCTGGGGTCTCTGGTTTGGAGTCCATCCAGGGCCTGTTTTCTGGCACGCTATTTGCAATACGGGGGTCTTCGATTCCTTCGTCTATCTCCAGAGCGGGAGGCGCGCACGATGGACGGACGTCGGGGTTCCGGAATCGCATTAGCAGTCGCCTTCGTAGCGATTCTCGCGATGGGCATCATCTTAGCTGTCCGGCCGTGGTTTCCGTCGGTCGGGTCGGACCACGGGGTCGGCGTCCAACGGATGTTACTGTATACGCTGGGCGCGACGGGCCTCTTCTTTATCCTGGGCCATCTGGCCCTGGCCTATGTGGTCGGACGCTTTTCCCTGCGGCCGGTGGCGAAGGTGCCTCGGCCGTCCGGCCGGTGGGAGCGATGGCTGGCGCTGGCACCGGCGCTTCTGATGGCCTTATTAGCCGAAGGTGGGGTCCTGGCATTGGGTCTTCCGGTCTGGGGCACCTACTACGGGATTCCTCCGGAAGACGCCCTGACAGTCGAGGTGACGGGACGCCAGTTCTTCTGGGTCGTCCGCTATCCGGGTCCCGACGGGCGGTTTGGCCGCACGGCGCCGGACCTGGTGAGTGCGGACAATCCGGTGGGCTTAGACGCACGGGACCCGGCGGCCCGGGACGACGTGGTCCTCTTAAACGAGCTCCACGTCCCGGTCGGCCGGCCCGTGCGTGTTCTTCTTCGTTCGCTGGACATCATTCACAGCTTTTGTCTGCGGGAGTTCCGAGTCAAGCAGGACTGCGTCCCGGGGATGACCATCTCGGTGTGGTTCACGCCCCGGACGACGGGGACGTTCGAGATCGCCTGCAATCATATCTGCGGCCTGGGGCACTACCGGATGCGGGGCTTCCTATACGTGGAGGAGGCCTCGACGTTCGAGCAGTGGCTCGCCGAGCAGGCTCCCTTTGTAGGGGAGTAGAGGACCGGCCGTCCGGCCATTCACTTCTCGATTGCCGAACTGCCGAATTCCCGAATTCCCGGACTGCCGAATGGTCGAATTCCTGCCCGGAGGGACAAGAATGCACGAGGCGCGGCCCAGCGTTTGGACCCGGTATGTCTTCAGTCTGGACCACAAGGTCATCGGCCTCCAATACTACTTCACGGCCATGTTCATGGGCCTGGTCGGGGGCTTGCTGGCCTTATTGATTCGCATGCAACTGGCCTGGCCGGGCCATACCTGGCCCTGGCTGGAGCGGCTCCTGCCAGGCTTCTTCTCCGGTGGGGCGATGAAGCCCGAGTCGTACCTGGCCCTCGTGACGATGCACGGGACCATCATGGTCTTCTTCGTCATCTCCTTTGCCCTCATCAGCGGATTTGGGAACTACCTGATCCCCCTCATGATCGGGGCCCGGGACATGGCGTTTCCCTTCCTGAACATGCTGTCGTACTGGACAGGTCTCCTGGGTACCCTCATCATGCTGGCCTCCTTCTGGGTCGAGGGAGGCCCGGCCGCCGCGGCCTGGTGGGCGTATCCGCCCCTGAGCGCCGTCAAGGAGGCCATCCCGGGCTCGGGTCTGGGCCAGACGCTCTGGATTTTGGGGATGGCCTTTTTCATCGCCTCCTTCACGATGGGCGGCCTGAACTTCGTGACGACAGTCCTGAACCTCCGGACGAAGGGGATGTCGATGTTCCGGCTCCCCTTGACGGTTTGGACGATGTTCATCAGCTCCATCTTGGGCCTCCTGGCCTTCCCGCCCCTGACGGCGGCGGCCATCCTGCTCCTGTTCGACCGGGAGCTCGGGACGAGCTTCTTCCTGCCGGCGGGCCTCGTCTTCGGCGATAAGGTCCTCTCCCACCAAGGCGGCTCGCCCCTTTTGTGGCAACACCTGTTCTGGTTTTTGGGGCACCCGGAGGTCTACATCCTGATCTTGCCGGCCATCGGCATCGCCTTTGACGTGATGGCCCCCTTCATCCGCAAGCCGGTCTTCGGATACCGAATCTCGGTCCTGGCCCTCTGGGCCATCGGGTTCCTGAGCATGATCGTCTGGGGCCATCACATGTACATCAGTGGGATGAACCCCCTCCTGGGCGAGTTTTTCGCCATCGGGACCCTGGCCATCACCGTACCCTTCACGGTCGTCGCCTTCAACATGCTGGCGAGCCTGTGGGGGGCACGGTTTCGATTCCGGACGCCCCTCCTGTTTGTCCTGGGCATGATCAGCTTCATCGGGACTGGCGGCCTGGGTGGCCTCTTCTTAGGTAACGCCCTGTCGGATATGTACTTACACGATACGTACTTCGTCGTCGGCCACTTCCACTACATGATCGGGTGGGTCACGCTGTTTGGTATCTTTGCGGGGACCTACTACTGGTTTCCCAAGATATTTGGCCGCTTCATGAACGAGACCTTGGGGAAAATCCACTTCTGGCTGAGCTTCCTCGGGGCCTATGCCGTCTTCTTCCCCATGCACTTTTTGGGGTTCTCGGGGATGATGCGCCACATCTATGACCCGACGCAGTACGATTTCCTAAAGT
>JAUQPV010000317.1 GCA_030550225.1 Acidobacteriota bacterium
CGCAAAGCTCAAAAAGACCCGCCGGGGCGGGATGCCCTCGGCCCGACAGCGATCCGCATAATCCCGCAAAAGCCTCTGCATGCTGACCGGCTCATACAGGACCTGGCTCGTGAAGAATTGAATCCCCTGCCGGGCCTTCTGAATCAGACGGGCCGGTTCGTCCCGCTCGGGGTCCGGCTTCCGGCGAGTCGGGATCGTGATGCCCCCGAGGAAGAAGTCCGTCGGTCGGGCGAAGGGCCTCGACGAATCGAAGGGCCACCGGCCCCGATTCAGATATCCGGTGATCCATCCGGCCGTCTCCAGGACCGAGGGACCCGGATAGCGGATCTGACTGGACTCCCCGCCGACCAAGACGAGGTTCTCGATTTGAAACTCATGGTAGGTTCGAAGTAGCCACCGAAGCTGAGCCTCCCGGGGCGCATACACGACGCATCGGTTGATGACGACGTCCACATGGGCCGGAAGAGCCTTTCGGACCCAGCGGACGAATTCGCGAGGCTCCATCTTGGGTACGAAGGCCTGGGGCCGTTGGGTCTCCCGACTGCTCTCAGGCCGGACTTCCGGGATGTTGAGGGCGTCGATGGGGACCGGCAAACTGGCGATGAACTCGGCGACACACTCGACGACGGCCTCGATTTCCCGCGGCGTGGCGTCTCGCGGCGGGGGGATCAATTCGTAGAGGACGATACACGAACCATTCCGTTGATTTCGCTCTCGCAGGCGCATCGGGTGACCTCTCGGCCCGGCGGGGACGAGACCGGGAACACGAGTGGAATGTGTTGTATTATTATGGCGCTTCCCGCTTGGATTTTCAAGCTATGGGCAGGTAGGAAGACAGGGGCTATTCGCCGTTCGCCCGATGTGAGCCGAGCCAGCTTTTTCTATCGTTTCAGAGAGGCGATTTTCCGGACTTCCCATTACGGCATCCCCAAGATAGATGAAGGCCGATGCGGCGGGACACCCTGGAAACGATGCGGATGCATGACGCCGAGTACGGCGTCATGTACGCCCTCGAGGACGACTACTGGTGGTACCGGGGCGTGCGGGCCCTGCTGGCGGACTGGCTCCGACGCCATGCGCTCCCCGGGAGTCGAATCCTGGATGCCGGCTGTGGGACGGGAGGCCATCTGACGACCCTGGCCCGCTACGGGACCGTCGTGGGCATCGACATCGAGGTCGCCGCCCTCCGATGGGCCCGCCAGCGGGTCTGCGACCGGACCGACGTCCACCTGGTCGCCGCCTCCGTTCAGGCGATTCCCTTTCCGGCCGCTTTCTTTGACGTCATCCTTTCCCTCGACGTGGTCTGTAACCTGTGGGACGACGAGGCGGCCCTCGGGGAATTCCGACGGGTCATCCGGCCCGGCGGTCGGCTACTTCTACAACTCCCCGCCTATGGCTGGCTGTGGACGGGGCACGACGTCGCCGTCGGGCACAAGCGTCGCTACACGGCCGCCGAGGTCCGACGGAAGCTGACGGCGACGGGATGGGTCCCCCACCGGGTCGACTACGTCAACAGCCTCCTGTTCCCCGTCGCGGCTCTCCGACGGCTGGTCCGACGGTGGACGCACGATCCCCCGCGTTCGGACGTCGCTCCCCTGCCGGCATGGTTGAATCGGCTCTTGACGGGGCTGTTTGTCCGAGAGATGCGGCGGGCGGTCGTGCGGGGTTGGCCCTTCGGCCTGTCGGTCATTGCGGTCGCCGCTCCGGCGGCCGAAGTAAAGCCACGAGGTCTCGAACGGGGATGACTTCCTTGAGGACGAAGGCCTCGCCGTATTGGGCCCCGATCAGGGACCCATAAAATCGGGCGCGGGCCTCCAGTCTCCACAGAAAATCCGGTCGGCTTAGGGCCGTCTCCGGCTGGGGGTTTTGGGGGTCGTCGAAAAATTGGGACCGGTAGGCCAAGACGGCTTGCAATTTCAGGTCCCATACGTCCGAGATGTCGACGACGAAGGACGGCACGACATAAGGCGGGACCTGATGGTAGACGACGTAGCGGGGCCGCCAGCGGGGCCAGTCGACGGGGATCTTCGCCAGGCCCGATAGGTAGCAGGCGTCGGCGACAGCCCGGCTGGTCACCTGATGGTCCGGATGGGGCGCATCCCAGTGGTGGGTCAGGACGATGTCCGGCTGGTACTTACGGATCATCTCGACGACCCGGAGCTGGGTCTCCCGGTCGTTCTGGAGGTGACCGTCCGGGAGGGCCAGGTTCTCCCGTACGGCCAGACCCATGATGCGGGTCGCCTCGGCGCACTCCCGCATACGGGTCTCCATGTCGCCTCGGCTTCCAAACTCGCCCCGGGCCATATCGACGACACCGACCCGGTAGCCCTGACGGACCAGCAGGATTAGGGTGCCGCCGGCCCCTAACTCGATATCGTCGGGGTGAGCCGCAAAGGCCAGGACGTCCAGCTTCATGGTGGCGGACCTCCGGCTCTACGGTGAGATGCAAGATACAAGATGCAGGATACGGGATGCAAGATGCGGGATACGGGATACGAGATACGGGATACGGGATGCGGGATACGAGATACAGGATGCAAAGTGCTCGGTGTTGGTTATCAGAGCCGTTCGGTTCGTGAGAACCCGTATGGATTCAGCCTTTCCGACCCTTCGGGGCGGACGGTTTTTTAAGCATCGTGACGTCGTGACGGGGTTTCGAAAGAAGCCGTCGCCGGGGCGAACGGCTCGGGACCGGCCTCGTCACGTCGTTACGTCGTCACGCCGTCACGCAGCTTGAAAAACCGTGCTTCCCGGGCGGTGGGAAAGGTAGATCTGACGCCATTCTCACGAACCGAACGGCTATGTTGAGGGGCCCAACACCTAACACCCAGCACCCAACACCGATCTCTTGGGAGTCGGGAAAGCTGAATCTATCAGGATTCTCACGGGCCGAGCGGTTCTGATATAATCAGCGGGTCGACCGCCGTAGGCGGCGCTTGGGGGATGCCGATGAGCCGTATCGTTGGGGTACATGCACGCCAAGTCCTGGATTCCCGGG
>JAUQPV010000318.1 GCA_030550225.1 Acidobacteriota bacterium
CCAGGACCTGTCCGATTTCGTCGGAATGGAGCACGCCGGGCGTACCGCCCCCGAAGTAGACACTCGTGACGACTCGGCCCGCCAGTCGGTCGGCCCATCGGTGGATTTCCTGGAGGAGGACTTGAACGTACAGTCGTCGCCAGGCGGGTTCGTAGCGGACCGTCACGAAGTCACAGTAGACACAGCGGTCCACGCAGAAGGGGACATGGACATAAATGCCGAGGTCCATAGATTCGGGGATCCGACAGTTCGGGAATTCGGCAGGTCGGCAGATGGGCAGACCGTAAAGACACGTCAGGAGATAAGAAAGCAAAGAGGCATGTCCTATCCGGGCCTTGAACCGTAGACCTTCTGTCTCCTGAACCTTCTTGCCTCCTTGCCTCCTTCTGGGTCCTTCCTGTCCACTTGCCTATCTATCTGCCGACCGGCCTATCTGCCCATCGGCCGAACCGCCGGACCCTACTCCACGTGGTAATTCGGCGTCTCCTTCGTGATGGTGACGTCGTGGACGTGGCTCTCTCGGTAGCCGGCCCACGTCACGCGGACGAAGCGGGTCTGGGTCTGCAGGTCGGCCAGGGTCGCACAGCCGCAGTAGCCCATGCCGGACCGGAGACCCCCGACGAGTTGGGCCAGGACCTGGGCGACCGTCCCGCGGTAGGGGACACGACCTTCGACGCCCTCGGGGACGATTTTGGCCGTATCGGGCGTTTCGTCCTGGCCGTAACGGTCCCGGCCGAGGCCCTGGGCCAGGACCCCCAGGGAGCCCATCCCGCGATAGACCTTGTAGGAGCGGCCCTGGTAGAGGATGAGTTCGCCCGGGCTCTCGTCAGTCCCGGCCAGGAGGTTGCCCAGCATGACGGCGTCCGCCCCGGCGGCGATGGCCTTCGTGATGTCGCCCGAGTAGCGGATCCCGCCGTCGGCGATGACGGGCACGCCGGCGTCCCGGGCGACCGAGGCGACCCGCAGGATGGCCGTAATCTGGGGCACGCCGACGCCCGTGACGACCCGGGTCGTGCAGATGCTCCCCGGCCCGATGCCGACCTTCAGACCGTCGGCGCCATAGCGGATAAGGTCCCGGGCGGCCTCCTCGGTGGCGATGTTGCCGACGACGACGTCGACCTCCGGATACCGGGACTTCAGGTACCGGAGCGTGTCGATGACCCGTTGGCTGTGCCCATGGGCCGTGTCGATGACCAAGAGGTCGACCTCCGCCTCGATGAGGGCGGCCGCTCGCTCGGGGGCGTCTTGGACGCCAATGGCCGCCGCTACCCGCAGGCGACCCTGGTCGTCCTTGACGGCCAGGGGGTACTGGGCCGTCTTCTTGATGTCCTTGGCCGTGATGAGGCCCCGAAGGCGGTTCTGGTCGTCCACGAGGGGAAGTTTCTCAATGCGGTGGCGTTGGAGGATCGACCGGGCTTCCTCCAGGGTGATCCCCTCGGGGGCCGTGATCAGCCGTTCCCGGGGCGTCATGACCTCCCGGACTGGCCTCGTCCGGACCGTCTCAAACTGCAAGTCCCGCGTCGTAACAAGGCCCATCAAGTACCCGTTGCGGACGACGGGGATTCCCGAGATCCCGTGCCGAGCCATCAGGTCCAGGGCCTGATGGACGGGGGCGTCCGGATCGATTGTAATGGGCTCCCGGACGATCCAGCTCTCGTACCGCTTAACCCGCTGGACCTCCTGGACTTGCTGTTCGATCGTCATGTTCCGATGGATGACGCCGAGCCCACCGTTCTGGGCCATCGCCACGGCCATACGGGCCTCAGTGACTGTATCCATGGCGGCGCTGACGATGGGGATGTTTAAACGCAGGTGACGGGACACGCGCGTCGATACGTCCGTCTCCTGGGGCATGACCCGGGAGAGTCGGGGCTCCAGGAACACGTCGTCGAACGTCAGACCTTCGATGATTTCCTTAACAAACGGCACGGCGGCCCTCTCCGTATTGTAGACGGTGTTGGGTATTGGGTGTTAGGTGTCGGGTGTTATCCTTCCTCCCCAACACCCAACCCCCAGCACCAGTCTTCAATTCAGATTAAAGGCGGGCTCGGACCGGAGTCCATCGCCGTCCGGAACATGGCCTGGGTCAGGATCTCGGAAACCTGCTGAATCTGCTCGATGGCTTCTTGGAGTTGGCTCAGGTTCCCCGAGTGCAGGGCCGACTGCACCCGCTGGAAGACGGCCTGGACGGTACTCCGTTCGTTTTCGTCCAGATGGTTTTCAAATTGGGAATATACCTTCCGGCTGTTTTCCAGTAAGTCGGCCAGCTCCTTTTTGTACTTCTCGACCTGCTGGGCCTGCTTGCGGCGCTCGGTCTCGTCGGCCGCCTGGAGGGCCAGGCGCTCGACCTCCTTGCGGGAGAGACCGCTCGAGGGATGGACCCGGATGGACTGCTCCCGGCCCGTGGCGACGTCGACGGCCGAGACTTGCAGGATGCCGTTGGCGTCGACCTCGAAGGTGACTTCGATCTGGGGAATCCCGGCGGGCGCCGGCATGATATCTGTCAACTCGAAGCGGGCCAGGGACCGATTTTCGTAAGCCCGCTCGCTTTCACCCTGCAGGACGTGGATCTCGACGACCCGTTGGTTGTCTTGAACGGTCGTGAAGATCTGCGAGTGTCGGGTCGGGATCGGCGTGTTCCGAGGAATCAGAGGAACAAACCGGCCGCCCCGGATCTCGACGCCCAGCGACATGGGGACGACGTCCAGGAGCGTGATCTCCCGGACCTCCCCGGCGAGGATGGCCGCCTGGATGGCCGCCCCGACGGCGACGACCTCGTCGGGGTTGATCTCCCGGCTCGGCGCCGTCCCGAAGAATTGGGTCACGACTTCTTGGACTTTCGGCATTCGGGTCTGGCCGCCGACGAGGATGACCTTTGTGATGTCCTGCGGTCTCAAGCTGGCGTCCTGGAGGGCCCGCCGGCAGGGCTCCAGGGTCCGCTGGATGAGGTCCTCGACCATCGATTCGAACTTGGCCCGGGTCA
>JAUQPV010000319.1 GCA_030550225.1 Acidobacteriota bacterium
GTCGAGGCGACCTTCTGGCTGACCCAGGCCATCGCCGGATTCGCTTAAAGGGGTCCTGAGACAGGTCCCATCGGACTGTGGAAAAACCCCTGCAGAGGAGGTCTTCATCCCCTACCCACCAAAAATGAAACAGTCACCAGTCGTGGGGGACTTTGACATGAGGTGGACCGAAGGGTACGATGAAGGCCTAAGATACGTTTTCCAGGTGGCACGGGGCATGGGGCTAGACCTCACATCCTTTGCCCGGCGTTATTGGATTCGCCTGCCGGACGGAGCTTGCCTCTCGAATGTCGCCGACGAACGGGAGGTCCATCCCTACATCCAAAACGCCCGGCGTGGCGTGACGACCTTCCAGAAGGGGGGCCTCCACGGCCTCGTGTACAAGGACGAAGGCTTCTGGGCCTACCTGGAATCCGATCGATCCGCCGCCGAGTTGGAAAGCTTCCTCAACGGATTCCTGGCAGGTCTGGCGGTCCGGCGGCCTGAGCCACCGCCTGCCGACGAGGATGAAGCCGTCGCCCTCGTCGGGGACGACCTCCGACAGGCTTATGCGGTCGTCCCCATCGACGCCCAAGACACGTTAGTCGTCGCCGACGACGGGATGCGGCAGGCCGTGCGGTACATCGAGCGGTCCGTCGTGGCGAACCCGACGGCGCCCGTCCTGATTGTCGGGGAGACGGGCACCGGCAAGGAGGTCTTGGCCAAGCTGATCGCCCGTCGGGCCGGCCGGCGTCTTATCCCCGTCCTGATTTCCGGCCTCCCGCCGGAGGTCGTCCCGGTCCACCTCTTCGGGGCCCGGGCCGGTTCGTTCACCGGGGCCGTCGACCGGCCGGGCGTGATGGCCGCCGCCGGGGACGGCATCGTGTTTTTGGACGAGATCGGGGACTTGCCGGCCGAGTATCAGAGCGTCCTCCTGCGGGCTGTCGACCGGGGCGAAGTCCAACGCCTGGGGGAGGACGAGCCCGTCCGGGTGCGCTGTCGGTTTATCGCCGCCACGTCGGCCGAGCGTCTGAGCCGGCTCCGGCCGGACCTCCTGTACCGACTCATGCACTTTTATATCGAGTGCCCGCCCCTGCGAGAGCGGCCGGCCGACGTGGTCGCCATCACGCATTACGTCCTGACCCATCGGCTGGGCCGCACGGCCGACGCGGGTTTCTACGAGTTCCTCCTGGGATGCCGATTTCCCGGTAACGTCCGCCAACTTATCCACTTCCTGCGTGCCGTCGCTGAGACCGTCCCGGCTGAGGCGACCGTCACGGTCTCGAGCCTGCGGCATCCTTTCCTCCGGAAGCAGGTGGAGTCGCTGGGATGCGATTAGGGCTTCAGGTCAAGCTGTCGCCCCGCGTGCAGGCTAGCGTGGCGGTCCGGCCCGCCGTGATACCCCAAGCCGTCCGTCTGACCCTGCGGGCCTTCACGAGCCGTCTGATCGGGCCGGTCACGCACTTTTTCGAGTACGTCGCCCTTCACAGTCCTCTTGGCGTCCGCGTTCGACCCCCAGCCGGCTGGCCGTGCTTCATCGAGGGCGACGTCCCGGACGTCCAGCCGGAGAGCCTCGTGCAGACCTGCCGTCAGCGTTTGGCCGAACTCCCGCCGGACGACGAGACGCTGTTTGCCTTGGAACTCCTCCCCTTCCTGACGCCGGAGGGTTTCCTTCGGGAAGACGATGCTACCTTAGCCCGACAGACGGGGATTCCCCTCCCGGAGGTCGCCCGAGCCCGACGCCGCTTGCAAGCGACGTGCGGCGTCGGCTGGCTCCACATGTTCGATTACCTGGCGGACCGGACCGGCTCGCCCGACTTGGCAGGTCTGGCCGGCCGCATCACGGCCATCTTCCAGACGGTCCCGGACGCCTCGACCCAAGAAGAGAAGGTCTTGGGTGCCCTATTGGACTGGCTGGACCACCGGCCGGACCGTCGAGCTCTCTTGCAGACGGCCTTCCGTCAGCATGGCACCCGACCCGTGGCACCGGCACCGGCCGCTTCGATGGCCGTTCCCCGTTTTATCGTGCCGGACGTCCTCCTCGTCGAAGTCGGGGACACGCTGGAGCCCGTCGTGTACACGCCAGGCCTGGACACGCCGGGTGGTCCAGAGACGGCTACGATCCTCCTGACGGAGGCCGGTTTTCGGGACCCGACGGCACCGGTCCGGCACTACCAGGTCATGGTTCAGCTCCGAAAGAGACTCCTGACGGAGGCCTGCCGGGCCGCCCTGACGGCGAATGGCCCCCTCCTCCGGGGTCAGACGAGTCTGCGGCGGCTGGCGCCCTTCCGACCGCCCCGACGGCACCACGCCGTGCTCCACGCCCTCTGCCTCCTCCCCGACCAGACGATCGAACCCCTGTGGTACCTCCTGGGTTGGGACTACATCCGGAGCCGACGGCGACTCGTCCCGATGCCCCTACGGGAGATCCGCCGGGAGCTTCGCGTGCTCCTCCAACTGAACCCCGCGATGAGTCTCCAGCAGATCCGGGACTTCCTGCGAGAACAATTTTCGGTGACCGTGTCGGTCGCCACGGTCTCCCGCCTGCGGAAGGCGATTCGGGGGGAATAAGATCTACGGGTGCGAGGCTTCGGACTCCCAGGGCCAGAAGTCAGGAAATCCCCAACCCCGTCCCCTATCCCCACACGCGGGCGTCTAAGTAGGTCCCCACTCATGGAGCTCATCTTGAAACCCGTGAGATAGGGATTCCGGGGGATCGCCCCGCATCCGAGGCCGAGACCCCGGCCCTTGCCTTCGCGGGCCCTCCCCCGCCGCCACCGCCAGGACTCACCTCCCACCACCTCGGGATAGACGCCGCCCGCCCTCTCTCAGGGTCCCCAGCGTGCGGCCACCCGCCGCCGCAAACGCCTTCGCGCGCGCACCGGCCGTCTCGGCCGACGGAACGTCGGGTCGCCTCAGCAAACCCCATGCCAATCGGGAGCCGCCCCCTCGAAATGCCCGACACGACCGGCTTTTCCGACCCGTCTCCCGACCCCGAC
>JAUQPV010000030.1:0-14322 GCA_030550225.1 Acidobacteriota bacterium
GCCGAGAGGGCATAGGCCCGCCGCACCAGGTCCAGGTCGCCTTGCGGGCGGTAGGCCTGGAGGGCGTCCAAGATGTCGTCCACCCGGACGTTTTTCGGAACGACCAATTCATTGACTTCCATCGCAGGTCCGCCGGCCGCCTCGTCGCGGCCTTCTCCAATATTAAGCAGAGATAAACTTTCGGACAACCTGTCCCGAGTCCCGCCTCCCCATCTTCACGGTAGCTCTTCCGGACGGAGTTCGGCCCGATGGGCCTCGTACCAGGCCCAATCCCACGTCGGTCGGAACCAGTCCACCGGGAGCGTGGCGACCGGCCGGTCTGTAAAGAAGCGGCGGGCCGTCTCGACGTCCGCCTCGATCTGCCGGCGGAGGGCTTCTAAAGAGGGAAAGGACTGCTCGGCCCGGATGCGCTTCAGGAAGAAAAGCTCCGCCTGTTGACCGTACAGGTCCCCAGGCTCGCCCAGGACATGGGCCTCGACTTGCAGTTGCCGACCGCCGACCGTCGGCCGTCGTCCGACGTTCGCCACCGAGGGCCACAGGCGGTCCTCGACCCGGAGGACCGTGACGTAGACGCCCAGTGCCGGGAGGACCTCGTTGCGCCAGTTTAGGTTGGCTGTCGGGAAGCCGATCTGCCGGCCCAGTCCCTCGCCGGCTTGGATGACGCCCCATAGGGCATAGGGCCGCCCGAGCAGGCGACTCACCCCCTCGACGTCACCCGTACGTAAGCGGCGACGGACCTCCGAGCTCCGACAGGGTTCGTCCCCGACCGACACGGACGGGAGGGCCCAAACGCGGACCCTTCGAGACCGGGCCATCCGGGCCAGCAGGGCGACGTCGCCACTCCGATGGACGCCGAATCGAAAATCAGTCCCGACGACGACCTCTCGCACGGTGCCGGCTTGGAAGACATACCGTTCTAAAAACTCTTCCGGTCTCAGGCCCGCCAGTGCTGGCGTGAAGGGTACGACCCACAAGACGTCGACCGGCGCGCGCTCGAGCCATGCCGCCCGCTGTTCCGGAGCCTGCAGGAGTCGAACAGCGCCCCGGCCGACGACCTTAGCCGGATGCGGCTCGAAGGTCATCAGTACGCTCTGGGCCCCGACGGTCCGGGCCCGTTCGACCGTATAGCCGATCAGGGCCTGGTGCCCGCGGTGGAAGCCGTCGAAACTCCCGATCGTGAGGACTTCGGCCGAGGCCCGCTCGAGGCCCGTCCCTTCTCGTGTCCAGCCGACTATGATTTCCCTTGGCATCGCCACGGCTCATGGTCGACGTCGAGTACCAAGCCGTCCCAGGCCAGGTAGACATTCGACGGGAGTTCCTGGGAGGTCACGTCGTGCTTCATCTCATGGCTGATATGAATGAAGTAGGTCGTCCGGGGTCGGATCCGTTCGAGGAGGTCCAGCGCCTCATCGACCGACAGGTGCGTCGGGTGCGGCCGCTTCCGGAGGACCCCCAAAATGAGGACCTCCAGGTCCGACAGACAGGCCCCGTCGTCCGATAGGAGTGTCTTAAAGTCGGTCAGGTAGGCAATGGGCCCGATGCGGTAGCCCAGGCTTAGGACCGAACCATGGACGGCCGGGATGGGGACGACTTCCAAGCCATGCAGGGAAAAGGGTCCCTCGACCGAGAAGGCCCGAAGACGGGGACGGGACGCCGCATCGTAAGGGTCCGCCTGGAACATGTAGCCAAACATGGCTTGCAGTCGACGCAAGGTCTCCTCGCTGGCTAAGACGGGGATCGCCTCCCCCTGGGCAAAGTTGAAGCCCCGGACGTCGTCCAACCCGAACACGTGGTCCGCGTGAGCGTGGGTCAACAAGATGACGTCGAGCCGGGGAATCCGGTACCTCAGGGCCTGCAGTCGAAAGTCAGGCCCGGCGTCGATGACGACGTGGAAGCCGTCCCAAGTCAGCCAGACGCTGGACCGCAGGCGTTTGTCTCGGACGTCTTCCGACCGACACGTCTCGCAGGTACATCCGATGGCCGGCACGCCCATGGACGTGCCCGTCCCCAAAAACGTGATCCGCATGGCCTATGATCTATAGCCTATGGGAAATAAGCCGCAGGTCGGAATGCCGGCCGTCCTTGCGGCCCTCTTCCTCCGAGGGCCGGGTCCCCGCCTGGGTCGAACACCCATCCTTTCAATCCTCTACGGCGTAACGGACCCGGGTCCGACCACCCGAGACCCGGACCTTCAGGATGCGCAGACGACCGATCTCCCGAATGTCTCGGACGTGCGTACCGCCGCAGGGGCACCCGAGGGGACCCGCGACGAAGACGACCCGGACGGGGCCTTCCCGGGGAATGTAGTCCGGCACGTAGCCACAGAGGGTCTCGACTTCGTCGGGGGCTACGAACCGGACAGTCACGACCGACCCCGTCTGGATGAGACGGTTACACTCCGCTTCGAGCCGCTGGCGGATGGCTTTCTCGTCCTCCTTCGGGAGAACGCCCATGTATTCGACATACGGTCCGTCTGGGAAATGATATCCCTTCCCAGGGACAAGATGCCACCCAAGGTTGCGCAAGGCGACGTCGATGAGGTGCCCCGCCGAGTGGAGGCGGTCGTGGAGGCGCCGCCGACCGGCGTCCACCCGCAGACGGACCGTCTGACCCGGCTCGAAGCGGCCCGTCTCGAAACGACCGATATGATAGACGATGCCCTCTCGGAGGCGGACGTCCTGGACCTCAAAGCGGGCGTCAGCCGCCTCCAGGACGCCCATATCGGACGGCTGACCGCCGCCCTGCGGATAGAAGACCGTCTGGTCTAAAAGGACGGCCGTGCGCCCGTCGTCGAGGTCCAGGACGACTTGGACGGCCGCTTCGGCCTCCAGCCTCTGCATGTCCTCCAAGTAGAGAAGTCGGGTCGGTCCCATGGCGTAATCCAATCAGGGTAGGTCGGCAGGTGGGCAGATGGGCAGTCGGCAGATAGGCAGATAGGCAGATGGGCAGTGGGCAGATGGGCAGGTCGGCAGGTGGGCAGATGGGCAGATGGGCAGTGGGCAGATGGGCAGGTCGGCAGTCGGCAGATGGGCAATCGGCAGGTCGGCAGGGTGGCGGGTCAAGTATCGGCCGGGGGCGGACGATGAGGTTTCCAGTGACACAAGGCTTGAATCAACCGGTGAATCATCCGACCTAATCGGTCACAGTCTTCGAAGACAGGCTTGGCTTGAGTTTCATCCAAGAGGCCCACGCAGACACATATCAACAGGTGCGTCTCCAGCTCCTTGAGGGAGCCTTGGGCGACCCGCAGGAATCGGACATAGTCCCTCAGACTTTCCCGGCCATAGCCCTCGGCGATGTTGGCGGCGATGGAGATGGCCGCTTGCCGGATTTGGGTCGTCATCCCGAACCGTTCCTCAGGGGGAAAGGTTTGGGTGAGTCGGTACACCTCCGTCGCCAGGGCCATGGCCGTCTGCCATACATGGAGCTCTCGGTACGAACGGACCGACTGACGCCCCATGGAAGACCTCCGTGGAGATGGGTTTGCTTGTCTTCCATGAGGCTTCCTGCAAAGCCTCGCGGCGTCCCTTAGTCCCCGCCACCTGCCCACTGCCTATCTGCCGACTGCCTATCTGCCGACCTGCCCACTGCCCACCTGCCCACTGCCGACTGCCCATTTATCTCGGCACGACGATGGCCGGGACGTTCAGGTCCCGGACGGCCTGATTGAAGGCTGCCACGTCTTTCTCGAGGACCTCCCGCAGGCGGGCCAGCTCGGCGTCAGCCCGTCGGCTGAGTTCGTCGAAGACTTCATACGCCTGCTTCGTCGGCGGCGCGTCGGCGCTCTCGACGACCCGTAGGAGGAGGGTCAGCTTGTTGTTCAGCTTGATCGGATAGTTCAGAGCATCCTGGGGCGCCTTTGAACGGGTTTGGATGAGTTCTTCCTCGATAGCCGTCAGCTTGTCCTGAATGGGTTGAGCCATCTTTCGAAGGTTTTCCGCATAGGGTTGACCGGCGGCCCGGCGGAGGACGCCCTCGATTTGTTGACGGACCTCCCGGATTGTGGTCACGGCCCGATGGACCTCGATCACCTTGTCCCGAATCCGCATCAGGAGTTCAAACTGCTGTGTGAAAGCCTCGGGCGGCGTCGAGACTCGGGGATCCTTGACGACTTCAAAGGACTGTTCGTAGGTCTGACCGTCGACCGTCAGACGGACCCGGTATGTCCCGGGCGGGACCATCGGGCCTTCCGGCCAGCCGCCCCAGAGGGCGACCCCTCGAATTCGCGGCGGGCCCGGATAGCGCAGGTTCCAGACGAAGCGGTTCGACCCGGCCTCGGCGGGCAGTCTCGGACCCCGTTCCTCTTCTTCTTCCTCACGGGTCTGACTCGAGAACGTCCGAATGACCCGGCCCTGGGCGTCCAGGAATTCCAGCTTTACCTCGCCCTTGGGTTTTTCCTTCAGGTAGTAGTAGACGACGACGCCGTTCGGGGGGTTCTGGCCGGCGTTGGGGACGTTTCGGGCGAAGCCGCCCCGGAAGCGAACGGTCGGGGCCGGCTGGAATAGATGGACGGTCGCCCGGAGGACGTCCGGCGTGATCTGCCGGAGGACCGTCAGGTCGTCGAGGATCCAGAAGGACCGCCCGTGGGTCGCCACGACGAGGTCGTTGTCCTTGACGACCATGTCATGAACCGGCACGACGGGCAGGTTGAGCTGGAGCGATTGCCAGGTCTCGCCGTCGTCGAAGGAGACGAAGACGCCGAATTCAGTCCCGGCGTACAGCAGGCCCCGGCGGACGGGGTCTTCCCGGATGACGCGCGTGTAGGCGTTCGGGGGGATCCCGTTCGTGATGCGCTTCCAGGTCTTGCCGAAGTCGGTCGTCTTGTAGAGGTAGGGCCGGAAGTCGTCGAGCTGGTAGCGGTTGGCCGCCAGGTAGGCCGTCCCGGCGTCAAAGTGGGACGGCTCGATGATGCTGATGCGGGACCACTCGGGCAGGTCTTTCGGGGTCACGTTTTCCCATGTCTTCCCGCCGTCCCGGGAGACGTGGACGAGGCCGTCGTCCGAGCCGGCCCAGAGGACGCCCTTCTGGACCGGAGACTCGGCGAGGGCAAAGACGGTCCCGTAGTACTCGACGCTCGTGTTGTCCTTCGTGATGGGACCGCCCGAGGGTTCCATCTTGGACTTGTCGTTGCGGGTCAGGTCAGGACTCAGGACTTCCCAGCTTCGGCCCTCGTCGGTCGAGCGGAAGACGTGATTGCCGGCGACGTACAGGACATTCGGGTCATGGGGCGAAATCAGGATGGGGAAGGTCCACTGGAAACGGTACTTGAGGTCCTTGGCACCCCAGCCCATCGGGTTGTCGGGCCAGACCGAAATCTCCTGCGCCTGACGGGTCCGGTGGTCGTAGCGGGTTAGCTGGCCGCCGTAACAACCAGCGAAGACGACGTCCGGGTCGTCAGGGCGTACAGCGATGTAGCCGCTTTCACATCCTCCGACGGGATACCACTCGGCCTGCGTGATGGCCCCGTAATCGGACCGGCTCGGGACCGACAGCGTCGAGTTGTCCTGCTGGGCGCCGTAGACCCGGTAGGGGAAGCGATTGTCCACGGTGACATGATAGAACTGGGCCGTCGGCTGGGTCAGGAGGCTCGACCAGGAGGCCCCGCCGTCGAAGGTGACGGTCGCCCCGCCGTCGTTGCCGTTGATCATGCGCTTCGGATTCCGGGGGTCGATCCAGAGGTCGTGGTTGTCGCCGTGGGGTGCCCAGATACGGGTAAACGTCCGGCCGCCGTCGGTCGACTTCCAGAACTGGACGTTGAGGACATAGACAGTCTCGGGGTCCTGAGGGTCGGCGACGACGTGCATGTAGTACCAGGGCCGCTGGACGAGTTCAGGGTCGCCGTTGACTTTCCGCCAGGTCGCCCCGCCGTCGTCCGAGCGATAGAGGCCCTTGCCGTCGCCCTCGGCCTCGATGAGGGCCCACACGCGATCCGGCCGGGCCGGGGAGACGGCGAGGCCGATCCGGCCCTTGAGGCCCTTGGGGAGACCCGGGTTGTTCGTGAGGTCGGTCCACGTGTCGCCGCCGTCAGTCGTCTTGTAAATGCCGCTGTCGGGGCCGCCGCTGACGAAGCCCCAGGGGTATCGCCGGGCCTCGTAGAGGGCCGCGTAGAGGACCCTCGGATTATTCGGATCCATCGCCAGGTCGATGGCCCCGGCCTTGTCGCTCTTATAGAGAATCTTTTCCCAAGTCCGGCCGCCGTCCTTCGAGCGGTACACGCCCCGCTCGGGGTTCGGTCCGAAAGCGTGGCCCATCGCCGCCACGTAGACGAGGTCCGGGTCTTTCGGATGGATTCGAATGCGGGCGATGAACTGGGTCTCGGCCAGGCCGACGTGCTTCCAGGTCTTGCCCCCGTCGGTCGACTTGTAGACGCCGTCACCCGGCGAGATGTTCCCCCGCCAGCAAGATTCGCCCATCCCGACGTAGATGACGTTCGGGTCGCCCTCCGAGACGGCGATGGCTCCGACAGAACCCGTCTTGAAGAAGCCGTCCGAGATGTTCTCCCACGTCAGGCCCCCATTCGTCGTCTTCCAAAGGCCCCCGCCCGTCGCCCCGAAGTAAAAGACGAGAGGGTCCGTCGGGTGACCGGCGACGGCGACGACCCGGCCGCCCCGGTGAGGCCCGATGGACCGCCATTGGAGGGCCTTGTAGAAAGACGGGTCGACCTTCGGGGTCGGCGCCGCCGCCCTCGGATCCCTATCCGTCGGGAGACCCAGCCAGAGGAGTCCGATCAGGAGTAGTCCCAGAACGGCAATCCACCGTCGCATGGCCTACCTCTCCCCGGGGTGTTTGGTAAGGGCACACGGCCGCGCGCCCTCCGTGCCGAAGCCAAGCGTATCGCAATAGCTTGTAACGCTTCGCCGCCCCCCGAGGTTCACCCCTTGAGGGCACCGATGCCATTCGCTATCGTAACGGAGCGAAAGTCTCACCGAGTGGGGATTCGCCGTGGAGAAGAAACGGCTCAGGTTACCGGCCCGCCTCCGGAAATTCTTCTGGGACGTGGACTTCGAGCGACTGACCGGGGAGGTATCCCGGGACTTTATCCTGAAGCGGCTCCTGGCCTGTGGGGACTGGTCCGCATGGAAGTGGCTTCGAAAACACGTTCCCGAAGACGAACTCCGGGCACTCCTTGTGCGTACGCGGGGGCGGAGCCTGGAGCCCGATCGGCTCCTCTTCTATGCGGTCATCCTCGGAATTCCCTATGAGACCGCCGTCGCATGGCTCCGAGAGCGGGAAGACCCGTGGAGTCGAAGGCATGAGGCTACACGCAAGCGTTCTACCTGAACCGCTCCTTCGGCGCTTACGGCCCGCCGCCCGGGTCTTTACAGAGTACGGATTCGTCCTCGGGGGTGGTACGGCGGTCGCCTTGTGGTTCGGCCATCGCCGGTCCCAAGACCTCGACTTTTTTCGAGAGACGCCTATACCGCATCCGGAAGGGCTGGCCCGGGAACTGCATCGCCGGATAGGGCTTTCTATCGGTGAGGTCGCCCGAGGGACCATTCACGGAAGTCTGACAGGGGTCCGTATCAGTTTGTTTGAGTATCTGTATCCGACCTTGAGCCGGCCCGTGTGGTGGAAGCGCTTCGGACTTTGGGTCTTTAGCCCGGACGACCTGGCGGCGATGAAGCTGGCCGCTGTGGTCCAACGCGGCGAGAAGAAGGACTTCATCGACATTTACGCCCTGGGAAGACGGTATCGCCCCCTCGTGGAGCTGATCCGGCTCTATCAAAGGAAATTTGACATCGGCGACCCAGGTCCTGTCTTACGGGCGCTCGTGTATTTTGAGGATGCCGAGACTGCCCCCATGCCCGATATGCGCTGGAAGGTCACCTGGGACCAGGTTCGAGACACGCTTATGACGTGGGTTCGAGACGCCGAGCGAGTGCTTTGACCCCCTTCCCCGTTTAAGAGACTGCCGGGACTCTCGGGAGTTGGGTCAGCGTCCGGGCGACCTCCTCGGCCGGGTACTCGTAGTCGGCCAGCTCGCCCCGCAGGTACTGGTCGTAGGCGGCCAGGTCGAAGTAGCCGTGCCCGCTCAGGTTGAAGAGGATCACGCGCCGGACGCCCTCGGCTTTTGCCCGCAGGGCCTCGTCGATGGCCGCCCGGACGGCATGGGCCGACTCGGGGGCCGGGACGATCCCCTCGGCTTGGGCGAAGGTCACGGCCGCCTCGAAGACCGTCCGCTGAGGGTAAGCGACGGCCTCCACGTAACCCTTCTCATAGAGGGCGCAGATGATGGGCGCCATGCCGTGGTACCGCAGGCCGCCGGCGTGGATCGGGGCCGGCGTAAAGGTATGGCCCAGGGTGTACATCTTTAGGAGCGGCGTCGTCCCGACGGTATCCCCGAAGTCGTAGGCGTAGACGCCCTTCGTCAGGCTCGGCGCCGCCGTCGGCTCGACGGCCACAAAGCGGGTCGGCTTCCCATCGACGACCTTGTCCCGCATGAAGGGGAGCATCAGCCCGGCGTAGTTACTCCCGCCCCCGACGCACCCGATGACGACGTCGGGATACTCACCGGCCATCTCCATCTGCTTCTTTGCTTCCAGGCCGACGACCGTCTGATGCAAGAGGACGTGGTTGAGGACGCTCCCGAGGCTGTACTTCAGGCGGCCGCCGCTCGTCGCCGCCGCCTCGACGGCCTCGCTGATGGCGATCCCCAGCGAGCCCGGCGAGTCCGGCGCCTCGGCTAAGACCTTCCGCCCGGCGTTCGTCTCAGGACTCGGACTCGGGATGACGCGAGCCCCAAAGGTCTCCATCAGGATCCGCCGGTAGGGCTTCTGGTGGTAGCTGACCTTGACCATGAAGACCGTGCATTCCAGGTCGAAGAACCGGCAGGCCATCGCCAGGGCGCTCCCCCACTGGCCGGCGCCCGTCTCGGTCGTCAGGCCTCGGACGCCCTCCTGTTTGTTGTAAAATGCCTGGGCCAGGGCCGTATTCAGCTTGTGGCTCCCGGCCGGGCTGACGCCCTCGTACTTGTAGTAGATATGGGCCGGTGTGTCGAGGACCTGCTCCAACCGTCGGGCCCGATGCAGGGGCGTCGGACGGTAGAGACGGTAGATTTCCCGGACGGGCTCGGGGATCTCGATGTACCGTTCCCGACTGACCTCCTGAAGGATCAAGGCCATCGGGAACAGAGGCGCCAGGTCGTCGGGCCCGACGGGCTGGCCCGTCGCCGGATGGAGGACCGGCGGGAGCTCAAAGGGCAAGTCCGCCAGGATGTTGTAGTATGCCCGCGGGATGTCGTCCTCCGAGAGGAGAAAACGCGTCCGTTCGGCCATCGCCACCCTCCTGAGTATGGGATGCTGGGTGTCGGGTCCAGGGCCAAGGGGACAAGAAGGCCCCCCGACGAGGCGATCCGAAAATCCGAGGGTCGAGGAGCCGGTACGTATACAGGTCGTTGGACCCCTTGCCTTCTCCCCTCTGTGTTTTTATTTCCCATTATGGAGAAAAGGCCGCTCGACCCCAAATCGCCCGCCCCTCGGACCAGACCTCTAAGCCGAACCCTACCGTGCCCGTCGCCGTGAATCCCGAGTCCTACTGGACCGGCACGTCCAACTGCCAGAAGAGGAAGAGGAGTTCGTCGGTCAGGTCCTCGATCTGTTGACGAACGGGGAGAGCCCCGACGTGGCCGGCCTTCGTGTCGTATCGGAGCAGGATGGGCCGGTCCGAGGCGTTGGCCCACTGGAGCAGGGCCGTCATCTTGCGAGCGTGCAAGGGGTCGACTCGCGTGTCGGCGTCGCCTGTGACGAACAGGACGGCCGGATACTTCGTCCCGGGTTTCACGTTGTGATATGGCGAGTAGGCGAGCAGGTACTTGAACTGCTCGGGGTCGTCCGACGACCCGTACTCGGCCACCCAGTAGCGGGCGACCAGAAACTTGTGATACCGAATCATGTCCAGGAGGGGGTAGCCGCACACGACGGCCCGGAACAGGTCTGGCCTCTGCGTCAGGGCCGCCCCGACGAGGAGGCCTCCGTTGCTCCGGCCCGTGATGGCCAGGCGTTCGGGCCGGGTGTAGCCATTGGCGATGAGCCATTCGGCCGCCGCGATGAAGTCGTCGAAGACGTTCTGCTTTTGGGCCCGCATGCCGGCCTCGTGCCAGGCCTCGCCCAACTCGCCGCCGCCCCGAAGGTTGGCCAGGGCAAAGACGCCGCCCGTCTGGACCCACAGGGCCGCCATCGCCGAGTAGGACGGCGTCAGGCTGACGTTGAACCCGCCGTAGCCCGTCAGAAGGGTCGGATTCTGACCGTCCCGCCGGAGGCCCCTCGGATGGACCAAAAACATGGGGACCCGCGTGCCGTCCTTGGATGTGTACCACACTTGTCGGACGACGTAACGGTCGGGTCGGAGGGGGACCCGTACGGCGGCCCAGAGCGTTCGTCGGCCCGTCGCCACGTCGTACCGGTAGATGCGGGGCGGGACCAGAAACGACGTGAAAGCAAAGAAGGCTTCCCGGCGGTCCCATTCGCCCTGAAGGCCCGTGACGGAGCCCAGGGTTGGGAAGGCGATCTCCCGGACGAAGCGACCGTCCGGCTCGAAGACCCGCACCCGGGAGACGACGTTTTCGAGGTACTGGACGAGGAGTCGACCCCCGGCCAGGGCAAACCCCGTGAGGACGGCGTCCCGTTCAGGGACGACCTCCCGCCAGGTGTCGGGCGGTCCCGGATTTCGCAGGTCTACGGCCAGGATACGGCCCTTCGGGGCCTTCCAGTTTGTCAGGACGAAGAGCGTCGAACCGCCGAACTCACCGAGGAAACGGGCCGGGACGTCTCGCACTAACGTTCGAATCGCAGGGCTACCGGGCCCCTGGGACCCAGCCCCGGGGACCTCCATGTAATGAAGTTCCGTCTGTTGCGCACCGGCCCCGTAAAAGACGGTCAACAGCAGATAGCGTCCGTCGGGCGAGAGGTCGACGCCGATGATCTTGTCGGGCCCGTACCCCTGACCGAAGATTTCCCTGTCCTGCGAAGGGTCGGTCCCCATCGTATGGTAGTAAACCCGGGGACCGTCGGGCGTGTGCTTGGCGTAGTAGAAGCCCACTTTGTCAGACCGCAGGGCGATCCCGAAATATCGGCCCTTGGGAAGCCCATCGGGTAGGTCCTGCCCCGTCTCGACGTCCCGCCATCGGACAATGACCTCGTCCTCGCCCCCGTGGCGGACGCCATAGGCCAGCCAGCGGCCGTCCCGAGAGACCTCCAGAGGGCTGACGCTTGTCAAATGCTCGGGGTCCATCGTGTGGGGGTCGATCAGGACTCGGTCGGGTCCCCTCAGGCCTTCCCGCATGTACAGGACCGGTTGGTCCTGGTCGGCCCGCCGTTTCAGAAAGAAGTAACGGCCGTTGCGGACGATGGGGAGACTGACGGTATCGACCCGGAGCATCCGGGCGACCCGCTGCCGCAGGGCTTCCCGACCCGGGACGGCGTCCAAGAGCGAGCGAGTGTAGGCATTCTGGGCCTCGATCCAGGCCCGTGTCTCGGGACTCCAGGCGTCCTCCAGCCACCGGTAAGGGTCGACGACCTCGACACCGTGGAGGACCTCCCGGACTTCCTCCCGCCGCGTCTCCGGCGGTCGAGGTATCGCGGCCATCGGGGACCCGGCCGCGACCGCCGATAGGACCCACCCCATCAGGATTCCCCAGACGGCTCCCGTCCGCCGACACCAGCGCGTTCGATGCTCCGTAGCTTGCCTCATCGGTGGACCCTCGCTCTTGCTCCCATGGCGAATCGCGAATAACGAACAGTACCTATCCTAACCCTCTCCCAGTGGGAGAGGGAATTCATCCTGATGGGCTGGGCCCCCTCCTGGACCCAACCAGACCGCTGGAGTCCTGGAGCCCCGACCGAATCACGAACCGAACGGCCCTGTTAGGCAACTGCTTTTAGAACGTTCGGCGGGCCGTCGAGGTTCGGCTCGGGCGGCCCGGCCAAGGAGACACCGAAGAAGGACTGGAATCCAGGCCCTTTCGGTTGTAACCTTTCTAAAATCCCAGCGCTCCAACTCGACATGGGAGAATAGAACGTCAGGAGACTGTAGGGCCTGGCCTCGTCCCCGGCTGACAGCGCAGGACAAGGCCTGCGTCCTACACGGATTTCCCGACACCGAGAACGCAGGGGTGCCGCCATGGAAGAAATGCAGGCTCGTGTGACGCTCCGTCAAATCGACGCCTACCGCTTTGAGGTCCGGCTGGACCGTCCGGACGGATGGACGACCGAGATGGACGAGCCGGCCCCCTTAGGGAAGGAGGCCGGTCCGAACGCCGCCCGGCTCCTGGCGGCGGCCGTCGGCCATTGTCTGTCGGCCAGTCTGTTTTTCTGTCTCCAGAAAGCCCGGGTCTCCGTCGAGGGCATCGAGACGGACGTGACGGCCACGATCCGGCGCAACGAGCGGGGCCGGTGGCGGGTCGCCGCCTTGGACGTTCAAGTCCACGCCCGCGGGGTGCCTCCGGAACAGGCCGAGGCCTTCGAGCGGTGCGTCGGAATATTTGAAGACTACTGCATCGTCACGGCCAGTGTCCGACAGGGCATTCCTGTCACCGTCCAGGTCCAGAGGCTACAAGCTATCTCAAAAACCCTCTCCCGGTGAGAGTACTCACCTGACCTTCTTCCCGTGGGAGTGCCTATCCTAACTCTCTCCCAGAGGGAAGGGGGTTGAGGATAGGGGAGGCGCGGTCGCCATGCGGTGGACAGGCTCGCCTGATGAAGTTTTGCCCCGAGTCATCGCGGACGTCTATCGACGGATCGCCGACCCGCAAGTCCGACAGTTTGCCATCGGACGGGCTGTCGATCCCGTGGCGGCCTTTGTCCAGCTCCGTCAGGCGGTCCAGCCACCGCCGACGCAGTTCCAGATCCTTTACGAAGGCGGGCCCATCGATCAGGTCCGGACCGTAGAACAAGCGCTCCGCCGCCTCTTCGGGAAGGACCCCCGCTACCGCCCGCTTCCGGCCTTGCGTCCGGGTTCGAGACGACGGGCCTATCAGTATGTCTACATCGTCCTTTGGGACTGACAGGATGGAGGATGATGACAGAGCCGTTCGGCCCGTGAAAAGCCAGATGAATTCGGCCCGGGCTGTGGGAAAAGACGTCCTACCCCCATTCTTACGAACCGAACGGCTCTGATAAAGAAGCCGTCGCTGGGACGAAACGGCCCGTGTCGGCTTCATCCGAATAGGCCGACGCTCAGCCCGCAAAGCCCGACCCAGACGAGGAAGAGGGTCCCCAGGATGAGTATCAGCATGAACAGAGCCCCCAGGACCCACGCCAACAGCTTGAGGGTCAGGAATAGGACCTTCATCACGAGTTTAAAGACGAATCCCAGGACCAAGAACGGCACGAGGACCAGGCCGATCAGAAGGCCCATCCCCAAGGCCAGAAGCCCCAAGCCGATTGCCCACCCGACGGCGGAAGCCGTCAGGACCCAGAGCATCGCATCCTCCGGGGTCAGAGTACGACTCAGCGGAATAACGCTAAGGACGTACGATGCGGAATGCAAGATGTAATTCCCAGGTGTTGGGTCCCGGGTAAAGAAAATGCCAAACGGGTCCTATGCTCTTCACTCCTTACCTTCCCCTTGACTGGGACCCGGCACCTGTCCCTGGGACCTTATCCCGTCACGCCGACCCGCTCGCACCACCGCCGGACGGGACATTCGGGACACCGGGGCTTCCGGGGCAAGCAGATCGTCTGACCCAAGGCGACCAGGTAGGCATTGATGTCTGCCCAATAGGCCGGCGGGGCCTTCTCCATCAACTGCATTTCCGTCTCCAAGGGCGTCTTGGAGCGGACGATGCCGAGACGATTGCTGATCCGGTGGACGTGGGTGTCGACGCAGATGGCCGGCTTCCCAAAGGCCTCGCCGAGGACGAGATTGGCCGTCTTCCGGCCGACGCCCGGGAGCTTTGTTAGTTCCTCCAGGGTATCGGGCACGCGCCCGTCGTACCGCTCGACGAGGACTCGGGCCAGCTCCTTGAGATGCCGGGCCTTTGTCCGATAGAAGCCGACAGGGTAAATGAGGCGGGCGATGGTAGCTTCGTCGAGGGCGGCCAGCCGTTCCGGCGTCGGGGCGACCGCCAAGAGGCGCTCGACAGCTGGGACGGTCACCGTATCTTGGGTCCGGGCCGACAAGAGCGTGGCCACCAGGATAGTAAACGGCGACTCGCTCCGGCTGACCTGCATCCGAAAGATGGGCGCCTGCCGGAGGACCGGGGACCGCCGAAGTGTCTTCAGGACTTGCAGGAAAGTCTCCGGGTGCATGGGGCGAACTCGGCCGTTCGAGAATTCGGGGACTCGGGGAATTCGGCAGTTCAGGAGTTCGGCCATTCGGCAGTGG
>JAUQPV010000030.1:14332-16185 GCA_030550225.1 Acidobacteriota bacterium
GTAGGGCGGGAGCCCCCGAACACTATCCCCAGCCTTATTGCCGAACTACCCTGCCTTAGGGTCCCCCCACGACGATGTCGTCCTCGGTCCGGAACTGGCCGTCGGGTCCGGCCGCCCGGAGCTCGAAGCGATTCCCTTCGACGAAGCACTGGATGGGCATCCCGTGCGTCTCCGTGACGGCCCGCGGGAGGTACCGGGGGACGAGGACCCGCATGAGGGCCTCGATATTCCCGGGCGGCGCCTGGCCCGTATCGGCCATGTACTGGAGGACGGCGTCCCGGATCCTTTGCAATTCGGCCTGTACGGCCAAACGGTCGGCCGCTCGAAGGGTCCGAAGCGCCTGGACCTGGGATTCTTTGTACTCTTCCTGGGCTTTCCGGCAGGCCGGAGCGACGAGGCCCATCCCGATCAGGACGGTGCCGATCCAACAAACCCATGTTCGGACCATCCGGCTTCTCCGTATCCGAACCTAATCTGCGGTCCTGACGTTATTAGTTTACCCGAGCTGTGCAGATGGGCAATCGGCCGAACTGCCTATCTGCCCAAAGTCATCGTCACTCTAAAGGGAGTTGGCCCATGGATCGAAGGCACTTCCTGACCCTGACCTCATTCATCGGGGTCATCGCTTTTCTCCTCTCAGGTATTGGGGGCGTCCCCCGAGCCCCGGCCCAGTCAGTCGTCTCGACGAGTCCGACGATCGCCCTGCATGAGAAGACGCCCAACGTCGTCGCTCTGACGCATGCCCGCATCACGGTCGCGCCGGGTCGCACGTTGGACGACGCCACTCTGGTCGTCCGCGACGGCCGGGTCGAGGCCGTCGGCCCGCAGGTGTCCGTCCCGCCGGACGCCGTCGTCTATGACCTGAAGGGTCGGACCGTCACGCCGGGGTGGATCGATGCCTATGCCCCGTCCATCTTGCAGAAGGACGCCTTTAAGGACTGGAAGCCGACGCACTGGAACGCCCGGGTCTTGCCCGAGCGGTCTGTCGCCGAGCGACCCCTGTGGGATGCCGAGCAGGTCAAGAAGTACCGTTCGGTCGGCTTTACGGCGGCCCTGGTTGCCCCGTCGGACGGCGTCTTCCGGGGCCAGAGCGCCCTCATCCTCTTGCGGGACGGCGATGTCCATGACAGCGTCCTCGTCCGGGACGTCGCTCAGCACCTGGCCTTCGAGTACCTGACCCGCTTCCCTCAGCGGCCCGAGGAGTTCCAGCAGATCCGGTACCCCACGTCTCTGATGGGCGCCATCGCTCTGATCCGCCAGACCCTGTACGACGCCCAATGGTACGCTCAGGCTCAGGCCGTCGCCCGACGGAACCCCCAGGTTTCCCGACCCCAGAACGCCCCGGCCTTAGCCGTCCTCGAGGCCGTCCTTCAGAAGCGCCAACCCGTCATCTTCGAGGTCTCCGACGAGTGGAATTTCCTGCGGGCGGCCCGCATCGTCCAGGAGTTTGGCCTTCGGGCCATCATTAAGGGGAGTGGTGCCGAGTACCGGCGGGTCGACCTCATCCGGGCGACGGGTCTGCCTGTCATCGTCCCTGTCACTTTCCCGGAGCCCCCGGCCGTCGAGGACCCGGCCGTCGCCTTGAATGTCTCGCTTCGGGACCTCATGCACTGGGACTTGGCGCCTGATAATCCGAAACGCTTGGCCGATGCCGGCGTGACCCTGGCCCTGACGGCTCACGGCCTGCGCAAGGTCGAAGACTTCCGAAACTTCCTGAACCGGGCCATCCGACGGGGCCTCCCGAAAGACCGCGCCCTGGCGGCCCTGACGACCTTCCCGGCCCAGCTCTTGGGCGTGGCCGACCGCCTCGGGACCCTGGAGCCCGGCAAGATCGCCAACTTCATCGTCAGCGA
>JAUQPV010000320.1 GCA_030550225.1 Acidobacteriota bacterium
CATCGTCTTGGAAAGCGGGACGATCTGGCCGACGGCCGTGACGAGGTGGTCCATCGTCATCGGGACACCTTCGTGGAGGGCCTCGATGCGAGCCGAGACGACGGCTTGCTCGATTTCGGCGCCGGTCCAGCCCTTCGTCATGGCGGCCAGGGCGACCATGTCGAAGCCGGCCGGGTCGGCGCCCTGCTTACGGAGGTGGATGCGGAAGATCTCCTTGCGCTCTTCGTCGTCGGGGAGGTCGACATAGAAGATCTGGTCGAAGCGCCCTTTCCGGAGGAGCTCGGCCGGCAGGAGGTGGATCCGGTTGGCCGTGGCGGCGACGAAGACGTCCCCGGCCCGCTCCTGAAGCCACGTCAGGAAGCTGGAGAAGATGTGGCTTCGGCCCTCCCCGCCCGTCTCGTGATAGCGCCCGACGCCCATCTCGATTTCGTCGATCCAGAGGACGGCCGGGGCGATGGCCTCGACCTGGCGGAGGGCCTGGTGGAAGACCCATTCGGGTTCTCCGTAGGCGCCCGAAAAGATCAGATTCATGTCCAGTCGGAAGAGGGGTAAGTTCCATAGGGACGAGACGCACTTGACGGCCAAGCTCTTGCCGCATCCGCTGATGCCCATGATCAGGATGCCCTTGGGACGAGGCAGGTCCTGACGGCGGGCCTCAGGGGTAAACAGGACGGCCCGCTTGCGGAGCCAGTCTTTCAGGACGTCCATCCCACCGAGGTCTTCGAGACTCCACCGGGGAGGTACGTATTCAAGGGCGCTTTCCTTGCGGACGAGCTGTTCTTTCTCGTCGAAGACGGTCTCAAACAGTTCCTGCTCGTGCTTGAGAGGTCGCTGGGCGAGACGCTGGACGAGGTGGAAGATTTCGTTGAACGTCAGGCCCCGCATCGTGGCGGCCAGGCGGGGGACGAGGGCCTGCCAGGGCTGAAGGGCGGCTTGGGACCGGAATAGGGCCTGGAGGTATGGAACGATCTCAGCCTCTGTTGGGATGTCCACGGGGATGAGATAAAGCTCCCGCTTCAGGAGTTCCGGGACCCGGGCGTCCGGCGATACCATCACGACCATCTTGGGCTGAGTCCGCAGGCGGTAGTAAAGGTCCCGGAGCTTGCGGACGAGGCCCGGATGCCCGTTCAGCCACGGCGCGAAATCCTTCAGCATGAAGATCCCGCCCGCCGGGTGGGCCTCGATGAATTCGAGGGCCTGGAGGGGGTCCCGCGTATCGGAAGAGGCTCCGCCGAATCCGGCGATACAGGTCCAAACATACAGGCTGTCGGGCTTCTGGAAGATAGCCCGGGCGAGGGCCTGGAGCCGCTGTTCGACCCTCGCTTCGTCCCAAGAGGCGACCCACACGAGGGGGTACCGACTCTGCCAAGCATGCGTCAACTCTTGCCAGAGGTCCATGACCGTCTTCCAGCAGACTTGCACCCGCGGGCCATTTTAACGACAGCCCCCAAGAGGGGGCAATGCCTTCATGCCGGATCCATTCCCGCTGAGGGGGTTCATCGTTTGGGCGCATGGCTCGTGGCCCATACCAGATGACGCATAGGGGCGAACGGCGTGGGGCGATGGCGAATCGAGAAGGTGCCATCGCCATTCGCTGTGGTCGCTACGATGAGCTCACTCAGAGGGCCCGCCGATGCCGACCCAGACTCCTCCCTTTCGCCCGCGGGCCCTCCCCCGCCGCCACCGCCGGGACTCGATGGCCACCACCTCAGGGTAGACGCCTCCCGCCCACCCGCATCGGGACCTCAGCGTGCGGCCACCCGCCGCCCAAAACGCCGTTGCGCGCAACGCCCGCCTCGGCTCGACGGAACGTCTGAACCCCTTATGCAACCCCCGTGCCAATGACCGGCCCACCGTCCCAACTTACCGCCTGACTTCCCTACCAGCCCGTCCGACCCCCCCATGCCCGGCTTGTTCAGCCAGGTAAACAAAGTGTTCAATGCGATAGACAGAGGTGTTCAGAAAATTCGACATCCGAAGTCGGGTCTTGGTCGTTTTGGAATTCCGGGTCGTTCCAGAAACCGAATGCTTGGCATCACTTCCTGAAGGCTTCATCGGAAGCGCAGCCCCTATGGTACGCTGTATGCTTCCTCCATCCATCGCCGGCCTATCAGCCGAGAAGGCCCCGGCTAACCGGGCCGTTGGGTTCAGGAGAGTGGAGGCGACCGGCCGGTCGCCCCTACGGACTGGACGCCGTCATGACGGGCAGCGTTCCGAAAGATGGGGCCAGCTCCTAACTTGATGCCTATGGGCAATCACAAGGGTTGCCTCTACGAACTACCGGAGGACGCGGGCATGAGTCCCGGTGCCCAGAGGATCGATGTTCCTCAACTTTCTTTGCCACTTCATCACTCCATCCCTTTCGTCACTCCGTCCCTGGAGGAAGTGCACCTATGAAACGTCCTTTGCACCTTCCCGAGTCCGGCTGGACCCTAACAGAGATCCTGATCAACCTCAGCCTCATCGGTCTGCTGGCCGGGTTCACCCTGAGCGTCGTGCACGCTTGGCAGGTCCGTTCCAAAGTCCTGGAGATTCCACAAGTCCTGACCGCCGATATCGTCCATGCCCAGGGGACGGCCTTACGGCAGGGTCGGTCCGTCGGCCTCGTCTTGGGGTTATCCGACCCCAGGGGCTACCGGGTCTGCATCGACATGAACGGCGACGGCCTCTCCCGTTCCGATATCCAGACCGGCTTAGACGTCTGCTCCGGACCGGAAATACGATTAGAGCAGTTGCCCTGGGCTCAGGTCGTCGAATTGCGCTGGGGCGCTCACCGAATGATCGTCTGCGACGCCTGGGGCCTTTGCACATCGGCGGCAACCTGCTGGGCGGTCCCAGCCCTGCGGGAACGCTGGTGTCTGGTCTGGAACGGTACGACGGGCCAGACCCGATGGGAGCGGTCCCCGATCCCGTAGTCATCCCGGTTCGCCTATGCTAACATAACCTCGGTAGGGTTTCGGGCAGAA
>JAUQPV010000321.1 GCA_030550225.1 Acidobacteriota bacterium
ACTTTGCCCGAGAGGTCCGGCCCGACGCCGAGATCGCCCCCGAGGCCCTGGAGCGGATGTTGTGCTACCCCTGGCCGGGCAACGTCCGGGAACTCCGCAACGCCGTCCGCCACGCCGCCCTCCTGGCGGATGAACCTGTCATCCGCCTCCATCACTTCCCGGCCGAATTTCGTGCCAGGCTCGAGCGGGAACTCGGGAGTTCGGGAACTCGGCAGTTTGGCCGTCCGGTAGTCCGGGAATAGGGGCCATGGGCAAACTTCGGCAGGTCGGCAGATGGGCAGATGGCTGGAAAAGCCCTGGGGCCGTTTCTTCCCCACGCAGAGCCCTATCTCTGGCCTGACTGCCCGACTGCCGAACTGCTGAGTTTCCGAATTCCCGAATTGCCGAACTCCGACCCATCATGGAGACGACCGTGAACCGGCATTACGTCGGGACGCCCCGACGGAACCCCGGAGAGTTGAAGTTGGAGCTCTTCTGCCGGGGGCTCCGCATCGACCCGGACGTCCTGTCCGATGAGGCCGGCCGACCCATCGTCCGGACGCGGGCCGGCTTGGGTTCGGGCCTCGAGCTGGTCATTCCGGGGGACCTCAAGGACCTATGGGTCAACGCGCCGGTCGTCGAAGCCTTTGCTCGTCAGTCGCCCTTTGTCCTACGGCGTGGACCCAACGGCCTCTTCATCGAAGATGAGCGGAACGGAGCGACCTACCCCGTGGTCCTGCCGCCGGAGCCCCGGTGGTACCGGGCGCGCACGTCGACGGGCAAGCCGATGATGGACATCGGCATCCTCCAAGGGACGTATCTGGGCATTTACGTGGGGCCGCCCTGCGGCTACTGGCGGTCCCGACGGCTGTCCTGTAAATTCTGCACGACGGGGGAGAACGTCGGCGTCTCGGAGGCCCTGGAAAAGACGGTCGAGGACGTCGTCGAGACCTGCCAGCGGGCGAAGGAAGAATCCGGCGTGACGTTCGTTCACTTCAACAGCGGCTTTCAGGGCGGGGACCGGGACCTGGAGATGGCGGCCCCTTACGTGAAGGCCGTCAAAGAGCGGGTCGGCCTCATCGTAGGCGTCCAGATGGTGCCGGCCCGGGAGCTGTGGCGCTACGACTGGCTCATCGACCTGGGCGTGGACCACTTCTCCTTCTGCTTTGAGTTCTATGACCCCGAGTGGTTCCGCCGGATCTGTCCCGGCAAGGACCTGACCCTGGGTCAGCAGGCGTTCTTCCGGGCGATGGAATACACGAGCCGCAGGATGGGAAAAGGCCGGGTCTCGGGCGAGATCATCGCCGGCATCGAGCCCATCGAAGCGACTCTGGGGGCCATCGACTACATCACGGACGTGGGGGCTTTCCCGACGGTCTGCGTCTTTCGGCCCCTCATCGGGGCCGAAATGGAGGACTGGCCGCCCCCGCCCTTTGAGGATATGGTCGTCGTCCATCGGTACATGCTGGAGGCCTGTCGCAAAAAGGGCATCCCCATCGGCATCGCCCCCAACATCGAGGTCAGCCTCGTCTTTCTTCCGACGGACGCCTTCTATCTCGTCGACCGGCGCCGGTGGGACATGCGGTGGTATCGGTGGAGGAACCGAATCCTGGCCTGGCTGGCCCGGCCGTACTTTGCCTGGCAACTCTGGCCCCATCGGGTCCGAGACCGGGGGCCCGACTTTTACCGGCGCCGTTTTCAAAAACAGGCGGCGCTCCAAAGTGACGGCGTGATGGGGTGACGAAAGGGTATAGAGGGACGGAGTGACGGGGTCAGGAAAACAGGGGGATTCCGAAGGGGGAACCCGAGAAATCGCCGCCGTCCCTTGGACGATGGAGGCTGGCAGGATGGTTGGCTTCGGAAAACGGGCACTGGGATGACCGCTGGCGTCCCGAAGGGCAAGGTGCCCCGACTTTCTTCGTCATTCCATCCCCTTGTATCTCATCCCTCCGTCCCTGGGAAGAGGTCCTTCATGGAAATCCGCATGGACGGACGCGTCGTGTGGGTCACGGGCGGCTCGTCGGGTCTGGGCCGGGCAATGGTCCGGCGGTTTGCCGAGGCCGGGGCGACGGTCGTATGGAATCACTGGGGCGACCCGACGGGCGAGGCCGAGCAGGCCCGATGGTTCGAGGCTCACGGGTATCCGACCTACTATCGGGAAGCGGACGTGACGGACCCGACGGCCGTCGAGGCCTTCGTCCAAGAGGTCGTCCGCCGCTACGGGACGGTCCACGTCCTGGTCAACAACGCCGGGATTCGAGCCGACGCCGTGACCTGGAAGATGCGTCTGGAGGACTGGCGCCGGGTCTTGGAGGTCAACCTGACGGGGGCCTTCCTGTGCAGTCGGGCCGTCATCCCCCTCATGCGGGCCCAGAAGTGGGGACGGATCATCCACATCAGCTCTATCAATGCCCTGCGGGGGAAGTTCGGCCAGGGGAATTACGCCGCATCCAAAGCTGGCCTGATCGGTTTTGCGAAGGCCCTGGCCCGGGAGGTGGCCGCCTTCGGGATCACGGTCAATGTAGTCGCCCCCGGGATGGTGATGACGCCCCTCACCCAGACGCTTCCCGAGCCGGTCATCGAGGAAGCCCGCCGGGAGGCCATCTTGGGATTCTTCCCCGAGCCGGACGACGTGGCCGCCGCCGTCCTGTTTCTGGCCTCCGACTGGGCCCGTTGCGTCACGGGCGAGGTCCTGCGCGTCGATTCGGGGCAGTCCATATAGAAGGGTTCCAAGGGCGGTCAGGCGTACAGCCGTTCCACAGTCGGCCAAGACAGGCTTACTGCTCGATCGGTTGGCCGCAGGCGCCGCAGAATCGGAAGCGGGCCGGGATGCCGCGGGCCCCGCAGTGGGGACAGGCCTTCGTGTAAGGTCCCCAGGGGAACTCGCTCCACCGGCCCTCGGCGGCCTCCTGGCGGAGTTTTCGATACTCGGGACTCCGCTTCTCGACGAAAGCGCGCATCCCCTCTAAAGGCTCC
>JAUQPV010000322.1 GCA_030550225.1 Acidobacteriota bacterium
ACGACCGGCCTCCCGGCGGGAAAACCGGCGCAAGCCCCACCAGGCCAGGCCCCATACGAAGGGCACGGGCAGGTGGATCGACCGAATATGGGTAGCGATCCCGAAGGCCAGGCCCGCCCGGACGGCCCACCTCCAGGACGTCCGCCGCAGGCCCTCCAGCCAGAGCCAGAAGCCCCACATCCAGAAAGTGATGAAGGTAATCTCCGTAAGGAGCCATCCGGCGTACAGGGGTGTCAAGGGGTTCAGGGCATAGACCCAGGCCACCGTCCGGGCCCGTCGGGGGGAGGTCACGCGGGTCGCCGTAGCCTGCAGAAGCCCTACGTTCAGCGTGTCCAGCAGGACCTGAAGGACCTGGACGGCAAAGGGTGTCGGAGCGAAGCGATACACCAGACCGACAATCCAGGGATACCCGACCGTTCGGCCCAGGGCCGGGAAGTAACCCGTGGCCTGGAATACGTAGCCCAGCAAGTCGTATTCCCAACTGTCCAGGTTGAAATAAGGCGTCAGGTACCGGCGGTGGAGCCAGAGCGCCCCGGCCCGCCACACGAAGGCTCCCGTCAGGAGACCGACCGTCGGCCAGCGGGTGATGACACCCGGAAGTCGCATGAATCACCCATGACGCAGGATATGGGACGCGACCGAAGCTCCCATCTCGCGAACAGCGAGGTCGCAAATGGCGAATCGCTGTTCGCCGCTCGCCGTTTGATTCGGATTCAGCCGCCGCCCCGCTGGGTCGCCTGCCAAACTTCCCGGACGACCCCCTCGGGAATCGCCCGCAGGGCAAAGAAAAACAGGAGAGACAGAATGATGACGTCGTCCAGATGGCCGGCGACGGGGATAAAGTCCGGGATCAGGTCGACGGGCGACAGCGCATACAGCAGGGCCAAGCGCAGAAACCATCGGGACCGCCGGGGCACCCGGGGGTCGGCCATCAGGTCCCGGCAGAATCGAGCGCAGGCTTGAGCGTTCCGGAATATGGGCCGGACGACGTCGAAGGCCGGGGGGACCCGGAAGAACACGGAGGCCAGGATCGATAAGGTCAGCACGCCGAAGACGACCGCCAGGGACACGCTGATCGGAATTTTCACGTAGCCGGCGATCAGCATCTTGACACCGACGAAGGCCAGGATGACAGCGACCCCATATCGCAGGTAGGCGAACAGGCCCAAGATCCCGCTCAGCATGAAGAAGAGGGCCCGCAAGCCCAGGATAGCAAAGATGTTGGACGTATACACGATGAAGGGGTCCCGCGTGACGGCCAGGACGGCTGGGATCGAGTCCAGGGCAAAGACCAGGTCCGTCGTCTCGACGGCGATGAGGGCGACCAGCAGGGGCGTGGCATGCCAACGGCCCTCGACCTTCACGAAGAAGTGTTCCCCGTGGAGCTGAGGCGTCACCGGGAAGACCCGCCGGAACAGACGGAGGACGGGATTCCTCTCTGGCTCGACCCGTTCTTCCTTCCCGACCAAGATCCGAAGCCCCGTGAGGACCAAGATGACCCCAAAGATGTAAGTCATCCAGTGAAACCGCCGGATGAGCTCGAGGCCCCCAAAGAGCATGGCCGCCCGCATGACGAGGGCGCCCAGGATACCCCACTTGAGGACCCTCGGCTGATAGAGAAGCGGGACGTGAAAGTAAGCAAAGATGACCAGGAAGACGAACAAGTTGTCGACACTCAAGGACTCCTCGATCAGGTACCCCGTCAGGAACTCCATCCCCCGGACAGGGCCCATCTCTACCCAAATGCCCACATTGAAGACCAGGGCCAATCCGATCCAGACAGCGCTCCAGACGGTAGCCTCCCGGAGTGGGATCACGTGGGCGCGCCGCTGGAGAACGCCCAGGTCCAGCGACAGCATGATAGCGACGATGCCGCCGAAGATAAGCCATCCCCACAGTTCCGACATGGTCCGGTCCCTGCGGCCGAAGGGCTGTCGATTGAAGTCGGGATACGGGCGGATGAGGCGCTATTATAGCCCAGGCCTGCCCTGCCCTGAAGGCAAGTCCACCCTGGCCCATCAGCCGACTCCCCACCTCCCCCAAAAGGATAAGCGGCAGCGCTCGCATCGTTTGACAGGACGAGGCGGCCGGACTATGCTACGAACCCTCTCCTTTTTCTCTTTCCGGTCGAGGTGGGGGCCGTCATGCCGGTCTGGTTCGGGACAGACGGACTCCGGGGGACGAGCTTTCAGTTTCCCGTCGCTGAGGCACCCTTTCGGGCCATCGGCTTTTTCTGGGGCCAAATTTTACGTGAACAGCAAGGTCGGGACGTGGACGTCCTCGTCGCCCGGGACACCCGTTCGAGCGGCGCTCCCTTAGCCCGGGCCTTGATGGAGGGCTTGTCGGCGGCTGGTTGCCGGTGCCTGGACGTGGGCGTCTTCCCGACGCCGGCGACGATCTGGCTGGCGGCTGACCGGGGCTTCTTTGCGGCCATCGTCACGGCGTCCCACAACCTGTACCCCGACAACGGCCTCAAGCTGGTCGGTCCGGACGGAAAGAAGGTCCCCGTCGAGGTAGAAGACTATCTGGAAGGCCGTCTTCGGGCGTACGTCCCGCCGCCGGACGTCTTGAACGTCCGGTCCTATGGAGAGGAAGCGGCCCGACGGTATCAGGCCTATGTGACTCGGGCCTTCCCGCAGGTCGCCCGGCCGGGCGTGCGGAAACCCCCGCTCTACTTAGACCTGGCCCACGGGGCCGCCTATGCCCTCTATCCCCGGATTCTCCGATCGATGGGCTGGTCTGTAGCGCCCATCCACGACCGACCGGACGGGACGAACATCAACGACCGGGCCGGCGCCGTCTATCCAGAGGTCCTCTTACATTCCATGCGGGCCTCGGCCCCGGCGGGGAGCCTGGGCTTTGCATACGATGGGGACGCCGACCGGGCGATCCTGGTCTGGCCCGAGCATGGGGTCCTCGACGGCCACCACCTCCTGGCCGTGCTGGCCC
>JAUQPV010000323.1 GCA_030550225.1 Acidobacteriota bacterium
CGACGGGGACGGCGACGATTCAGGCCGACCCGAATAAGGCCGTGAACTTTGCCTGGACCCTCGTGACGGGCTTCCTGGTCTTCTTCATGCAGGCCGGGTTCGCCCTCGTCGAGGCCGGGCTTTCGCGAGCCAAGAATGCGGTCGCTGTCCTGACCAAGAACTTCATGGACTGCCTCATCGGGGGTCTGGCCTTCTGGGCTTTCGGCTTTGCCTTCATGTTCGGCGGCTCGGGGGCGGCCCCGGGGTTGGGATTCGGCAACCCCTTCATCGGGCTGTCCGGCTTCATGCTCCACCGAGGCGCCTACGACGTATCGGCGGCCGAGCTATGGTTCTTCCAGATGGTCTTTGCGGCCACGGCGGCGACGATCGTGTCGGGGGCGATGGCCGAACGTACGAAGACGACGGCATATCTGGCTTACAGCTTCCTGATCTCCGGGCTGATTTACCCTATCTACGGGCACTGGGTCTGGGGCGGCGGTTGGCTGGCGAACCTGTATCAGTACCTGCCCTTCTTGGGTGAAGGCGTCGGGGCCCGGGACTTCGCTGGATCGGGCGTCGTCCACGCCGTCGGCGGCTTTGCGGCCCTGGCCGGGGCGGCCCTGGTCGGGGCCCGCATCGGGAAGTTCAACCGAGACGGAACGCCCAACGTGATCCCGGGTCACAACCTGGCCCTGGTCACGTTGGGGACCTTCATCTTGTTCTTCGGATGGTTCGGCTTCAACCCCGGGTCGACGTTGGCGGCGACCGACCTGCGGATCTCCATCATCGCCGTCAATACCTTCCTGGCGGCCGCAGCGGGGGCCGTGACGGCGATTTACTACAGCCTGGTCCGGACCGGCAAGATGGACCTCGTCCTGGCCTGCAACGGCTGTCTGGCTGGCCTCGTCGGGATCACGGCGCCCTGTGCCTATGTCCCGACTTGGGCGGCCGTCGTCATCGGTGTCGTGGCGGCCTTCGTCCTGATCGCTTCCCTGAGCTTCGTCGAGCGGGTCCTGAAGATCGACGACGTCGTCGGGGCCATCGCCGTCCACGGCTTTGCGGGCCTGTGGGGCCTCCTGGCTGTCGGGATTTTTGCCGACGGGACATACGGGGGCGTGAAGGGCCTGATCGTCGGGGAGTGGGCCCAGCTCGTGGCCCAGGCCATCGACTGTGCCGTCGTGACGGCTTGGGCCTTGGGGACCAGTTTCCTGATGTTCTGGGTCATCAAGAAGACGATCGGCCTACGGGTGCCCAGGGAAGACGAGTTGACCGGACTCGACGTCCCCGAACACGGCCTGGAGGCTTATCCCGAGGGCCGCAAGCTCGTCCTGGGCCGGGTGGCGTGAATCCGGAATTCGGCGAACGTCGGTGTCGGGTCCGGGGTGTCCGGTCTTCCCACCGACCCGACACCGGTCCACCAACCCCAGGATGCCGTGACAGGACGGCTCTCATCGGAGCGGACGGCAAACGCCAGGCCGTCCCGACGTCCCGGTAAGGGCATGGCGTCGCCGTGACCCTGCTGGAAAGACCGCCCCGCTCGAATAACGAAAAATTGGTTCGGCCGACATTTCCGAACCGAAGGAGGGTGTCCATGCGCATGGGGAAAGACCTTCGACTGGGGGCCTGGTCGGGCTCTGGGACGCCGGCCTCCAAGGAAGCCGGCGTTCCTCTCCGCCGTCCCGGGCTCCGGGCGACCCCGTGGGCCTTGGTATGGCTCGTAGGATGGGGCTTGATCCAGACTCCCCTCCTCTGGGCCCAAGAGAATTCGATTACCGAGACGCCACCGGCGTCGCAAGAAGCCCCGGCCGACGACCCGTCGCCCCTGAAGGACCTCCAGTGGAACGGCCACGTCGCCGTCTCTTATAATCACAACTTTAACAGCCACTTCAATACCTTCCGGGTCTTCGACGAGGGCGCCCGGCAGGTGACCCTGCACCAGGCCGAATTCTGGCTCGAAAAGCCCTCCACCGCCGAATCGCCCATCGGCTTCGGCGCAGACGTCGTCCTCGGGTCCGACGCCAAGAAAATCCATGCGACCGGCCTCGGGAGCGCCGACGACACCTTCGACCTCACCCAGGCGTACATCACCTATAAGGTCCCCGTCGGAGCAGGCCTCGACCTGAAGTTCGGCAAGTTCGTGACCCTCCACGGGGCCGAGGTCATCCGCCGGCCCGGGAATTTCCACATTTCCCGCTCGATCCTCTTTGGCTACGCCATTCCGTTCACCCACACGGGCCTGATGGCGACCTATCCTTTCAGCGACCGGTTCACAGTGACCCTGGGCGTCGTCAACGGGTGGGACAACGTCACCGACAACAATACCGGCAAGTCCTTGCATGGTATGGTCACGGTCCTGCCCCTGAAGGACCTGACCCTCACCGTCGGCGGGACGTGGGGACCCGAACAGGCGTACACGAATGGCCCCAAGCGGAGCTTGATCGACGTCGTCGCCACCTACAAACCGGTCCCACCCCTGACTCTGATCGTAAACGTCGACTACGGGGTCGAGGCGAATGCCGTTCCAGACGAGACGGGCGGTTCGAAGACGGCTCGATGGTACGGAGCGGCGGGCTACGTCCTCTATGACCTCGACGTCCGATGGTCCGTGGGCCTGCGGGGCGAATTCTTCATCGACCGGGAGGGATTCCGTCTGGGATGGACCGACCCCGCGACTGGCCTCCCAGCCCGGTGCGACCTGTGGGAGCTGACGGGGACCGTCCGTTACAAGGTCGTCGACCGCCTCTGGGCCAGCCTGGAATACCGCCACGACTTTGCGAATCACCCGGTCTTCGACGGCGGGGCCGCGGCACTGAAAAAGGCCCAGGGGACCGTCCTCGTGGAGCTGATTTATCTGATGAAGTAAGGGTCTCGGGGTCGGGAATTCGAAGGCCCGACCCCGACCTTTCTTCATGACAGTATGCTGTCGTGATATTGTGACAATCGCAAGAGGAGGTCGAC
>JAUQPV010000324.1 GCA_030550225.1 Acidobacteriota bacterium
GAGGAGGGGTCCCATGGCGGAGCCGAAGGAATTTCGGTCCTACGTGCCACCGGAGGAGAGGCCTCCGGAGTTGACGGCCCGGGCCCTGATCATCGGGGTCGTCATGGCTATCATCTTGGGAGCGGCCAATGCGTATGTCGGGATGCGGGCCGGCCTGACCGTGGCGGCAACCTTTCCGGCGACGGTCGTCGCCTTGGCCCTGCTCCGCCCCATCGGGGGGAGTATCTTAGAGCAGAACATCGCCCGGACGACGGCCTCCGTCGGGGAGGCCCTGGTCGCCGGGGCTATCTTCACGATTCCGGCCTTCGTCCTGACAGGCGTCTGGAAGGAGTTCAACTATTGGGAGAGCACTTTTATCATGCTGGTCGGTGGGGTCCTGGGGGTCTTGTTCATCATCTTCCTCCGTCGGGTCCTGGTCCATGACCCCGAGTTACCCTTCCCGGAAAGTGTGGCCTGTGCGGAGCTCACGAAGGCCGGTCAGGCGGGTCAGACCGGGGCAGGCTACGTGTTCGGGGCGATGGGGCTGAGCGCTCTCATCGAGCTATTCAAGAACGACATCGGCATCAAGGTCATTCGGGAGTATCTCCAGGGGTTCATCCCCTTCCGGAAGTTCCCCTCACCGGTCGTCCCGGACGTTCAACATGGGGGCGGCCTCGTCTGGGTCACGCCCTCGGCGTCGCCGATGTTGATGGGGGTCGGATTCATCATTGGATGGCGTCTGGCCGCCTTAGTCTTTACGGGAGGTCTCTTCGCCTGGGGTCTGCTGGTGCCCCTTCTCCTGTTCGCCGGGCCCCACATGGAATCGGCGGCCCAATCCAAGGGCTGGATGGACTTGGCCTTCACCGTATGGCGTCACCAGGTCCGGCCCCTGGCCGTCGGGGCGATGATCGTAGCGGCCTTTTATACCCTCTTCCGCCTGCGGGAGGCCCTGGGGTCGGCGTTCCGGAGTGCCGTCCAGGACCTGGCTCGCCTCCTGCAGGGTCGGGCCTATGCGGCCGACGCCGCCGTCGTCCTGCGCACGGAGAGGGACCTCCCGATGGGACCTGTGTTCTTGGGGATCCTTCTGTTAGCCATCCCCATCGGCTTCCTGTACGGGTACTTCACGCAGAGCGTGAGCGGCGCCGTCGTGGCGACCGTCGTCATGGTCATCGCCGGCCTGCTCTTTGCGGCCGTGGCGGGCTACCTGGTCGGCCTGATCGGGAGCTCCAACAACCCTATCTCGGGGTTGACCCTCTCGACGCTCATCATCTCGGCCCTCGTCCTCCTGACGATCGGGATCACGGGCGAGCGGGGGATCTTAGCCGTCCTGGGGATCGCGTCCGTCATCTGCTGTGCGATGGGCATCGCCGGGGACATGATGCAGGACCTCAAGATCGGCCACTTGCTGGGGGGCACGCCCTGGAAGATGCAGGCCGCCGAGATGGTAGGGGTTCTGATTTCGGCGTTCATCCTGACGTTCCCGATGGTCATCTTGCATCGGACCTATGGCATCGGGTCGGAGACCCTGCCAGCCCCTCAAGCCGGTCTGATGGCCATGATGTCTCAGGGGATCATGGCCGGCCAAATGGCCTGGCCTCTGGTCCTCGTCGGTGCCCTCATGGCCGTCGCCTTGATCCTCCTGCGGGTTCCCTCGGTTATGCTGATCGCCGTCGGGATGTACCTGCCTTTTTACTCGACGGCGGCCATCTTCGTGGGCGGCGTGTTCCGGGGCCTGATGGACGCTTGGCTCCAGCGGCGGAACCTGCCGGCACCGGCCCGGGAGCGGGCGGAAAACGTCGGGACGCTGGTCGCCTCGGGCCTCATCGCCGGGGAATCCATCACGGCTATCGTCTTGGCCTTTCTGTTCATCGGCGGCGTTGCCCTGCCGAAGCCGGCCGTCTCGCCCGATCTGATGGCGACCCTGGGCGGGCTCCTCTTCGTCGTCACGGCCCTGGTCCTGATCGTCCCGTCCCTGAGGGCGGCGCGACGGGTGTGATGAAGAGACCACGGACTATGGACCATGGACTGTAAGCAGTAGTGCTTCATCCATTTTTGATTTGATGTTTGTAGTGCGGCGCCGCGTCGCCGCATGAGAAGCGCAATAAATTGCGCTACTACAAACCTTGAGATGGACAAAGCAGTAGCTTACAGACAGACCTGCCTCGGATGGCCGTCTCTCCTCGCCTCTATCACGAGGGCTACCGTGGAAACAGACAAGTCTGGGGTCTATAGTCTATGGTCCCTTTTGAGGCATCGGAAGGATGCGGTCGGACGTGGCCGTCGAACTGCGAGGCGTCTCGAAGTTTTACAAGCGGCAGGCCTTCAGCCGTCAGTTCCTGACCCTCAAGACGGCCCTCCTGCGGGGGGACCTCTTTCGGCTCCTCCAGCCCCGGGAAGTCCTCGTCGCCTTAGATGACGTGTCCCTGACGGTCCCCCGCGGGGTGACCCTGGGCATCATCGGACCCAACGGCTCGGGCAAGAGCACGCTTCTGAAGATCATCGCCGGCATCACCCGACCGAACCGGGGGACCGTGCGCGTGAACGGTCGGGTGTCGGCCCTCATCGAGCTGGGCGCTGGATTTCATCCTGAGCTATCGGGCCGGGAGAACATCGTCATCAACGGGATCATGCTCGGCCTGTCCCGGCGGGAGGTCCGGGAGCGGATGGACGACATCATTCGATTCGCCGAGCTCGAGGAGTTCATCGACAACCCCGTCCGGACATACTCGTCGGGGATGTTCATGCGGCTGGGCTTCTCGGTGTCGGTCCACGTCGACCCCGACATCTTACTCGTCGACGAGGTCCTGGCCGTCGGCGATGAAGCCTTCGCCCACAAGTGTCTCGAGCGGATGTTCGCCTTCAAGCGGGCCGGCAAGACCATCGTCCTGGTGACCCACGCCCTCGGGCTTGTCGAGGAGCTCTGCGACGT
>JAUQPV010000325.1 GCA_030550225.1 Acidobacteriota bacterium
CGCTTGGGATGAGGGTCCATCTCCTCGAGGATGCACTCCTCATGAGAGCCTTCGGAAAGGTGGGAAGGATCGATGCGCCCGTCATCCATTAGCGCTCCGATCGTCTTTCCACCCGCCCGTCTGCCCAATTGCCGACCTGCCTATCTGCCGACCTGCCCATCTGCCCACCTGCCTATCTGCCGAACTGCCGAACTGCCGGGGGTCGGCCGTGCGTCGACGGAATCTCGTATTGTCTGGCTTGCTGGCCGGCGTCTTGTTAGGGACTTTCCTCTGGGGGACGGACTGGAGGGCCCTCCGGGGCGCGTTTCATCGGGCCTCTTGGATGAGTCTGGCCCTGGGGCTCCTGGCCGGAGCGGGCATCTACGTCGTTCGCGGCCTTCGGTGGGCCTTCCTCCTGGCGCCCCTGGGGCGGGTCCGCTGGACGGACGCCGTCTGGGCGAACGTGATCGGCTTTGCGGCCAACACGGTCCTGCCGGGTCGGGTCGGGGAGGTCGTCCGGGCCCTCTGGATCCGGCGGACGTACGACATCCCCCTGGCCCATCTCCTGGCGACCATCGCCCTCGAGCGAGTCGTGGACGTAGGGGTTCTGGCCGGCGTCCTGATGTTCTTTTTTCTAAAGGGGCCTGACTTGGGGTGGATCACGCCGGCGTCGCCCGAAGCATGGGGCCTTGCTGTCGGCTTGGTCCGGTCGTCGGTCTTCGTCCTGGGGGTCTTGGCCGTTCTCGTCGGCCTGATGGTCCTTTGGGCCCGCCGGCGGCCGGTCGACCCGTTGGCCGCTGGGACAAGAGCGCCTCGGTGGCTGATGGTCATCGTTCGTTTCTTTTATGACGTAGCCCAGGGCCTCCGGCAGGCCAGCCGGCCGACCCGACTGATTCCCTATGGGTTGATCTCCATCGTCTTCTGGGTCTTGGACGCTGGGGCCATCTGGCTGGGGGTCTGGCCCTTTATCCCGGACTTTCCGCTCCACGGGTCCCTTTGGGTGATGGCCCTCGTCATGCTGGGGGCGGCCATCCCGACGCCGGGGGCCGTCGGGGGCTTCCATTGGGGGGTACGCATCGGCCTGACGGGGTTCTATAATATAGACACGACGACGGCGGTGTCGGCCGGCGTGTGGTCGCACTTCTGTGCGTTCTTCCCGGCCATCAGCCTGGCGGTCGCTTACCTGGCCGTCCGGGGGCTGACGTGGCACCACGTCCGAGAAGTCTTGCGTCCGACGGTAGAACAGCGTGAAGTGTCCCCGTTGTCAGAATGAAGATACCCGCGTGTACGACTCTCGTCCGACTGAAGACGGTCGGGTCATCCGCCGACGGCGACTCTGTGAGCGGTGCAACTTTCGGTTTACGACCTACGAGCGGTGGGAAGAACCGCCCCTGGTCGTCATTAAAAAAGACGGCCGTCGGGAACGCTTCGACCGTAATAAGCTCCTAAATGGCCTCCTCAAAGCCGTCGAGAAGCGACCCGTGTCGCTCGAGGCCCTCGAGGACATCGTGCGGGACGTCGAGAGCCAGATCGCCGACCGGCCGGGTCGGGAGATGACGACCCGCGAGATCGGTGAGATCGTCATCGAGCGGCTCAAGCAGTTGGACACAGTCGCCTACGTGCGCTTTGCTTCCGTGTACCGTCAGTTCACCGACGCGACCGACTTTGTCCACGAGATCGAGCGCCTCATGCGGGAGCACCGCCGGAAGCCGGCGGCCGTCCGACGGCGGAAGTAGGGCCGTGCGGTAAGGCAGTGGGACAGTAGGGCAAGGGGTATCATGCGCCGCGCCCGTTCGCGTTCGACATGGGGCGACGCCGGCATGGCGATTGTTTCATTACGCCTTACTGCTGTATCCCTGGCCCGTTCCGGAGGGAACCCATGACCGAAAAGCGAGGCATCCCCTCGACGTACAAGCGCTTTCGGCAAAAGTATCCCGACGTGGCCCGGCACTACGAGGCCCTGGGCGACGCCCTGACCCGGGTCGGCCCCTTGGACGAGCGGACGGCCCGCCTCGTGAAACTCGCCCTCGCCGTCGGCTACCAACAGGAGGGCGCCGTCCACTCGGCTGTCCGGAAGGGCCTGGAGGCCGGCCTCACGCCGGACGAGATGCGGCAGGTCGCCTTGCTGGCCATCACGACCATCGGTTTCGCCGCCGCCATGGCGGCCTACACGTGGATCGAGGACATCGTGGGCCAGGATTGACGGAGACAAGGGACGCAGGATGCGGGCCTCGGGTCCCAGGCATAAAAGACCCCAGACCATAGACCAGGGACCCCAGACCTATCTCGAGAGGGGGATTTCTTCGTCAAGACGGGTGCATCGTTTCCATTTGGATTGGTAAGCACGATGATCCGAAGCGTTCGGCCGCCGACCGACCCCCATTCTCCCCCGAGGGGATGGACCCGATGGACCTGGAAAGGGCCCGGCAACGACTCGCCGAGGCGATTCAGAAATACCGGGGTCGGCTGACGACCGCCGACGTATCGGCCCTGCTGGGGGTCTCTGTATACGATGCCGAGGACTTGCTCCGCCAAATGATGGAGCGGTTCTACTGCCGGTTGGCCGTCACACCGGAAGGGGTCGTCCTGTATGAGTTTCCCGTCCCCCTCCGACGACGGACCGCCCTGACCCTCCGGGAGGTCCTCGACCGTGTCGCCCAGGTGCTTTGGCGGGCTTTCGTCTTCCTCTACAAGATTTGGATCGCCGCCACGCTCGTCGTCTACTTTGTCGTTTTTACCGTCATCTTGGTCATGCTGATTCTGGCCAGCGCCGGGAGCCGGCGGGACTCCCGACGGGGCGGCCGGGGGGGTAGTCTCGACCTGGGGCCCCTCCTGCGACTGCTGTTCAGCATTTTTGACTTTCGGACCCACACGACCGTCACGGTCCCCCGGACCGACCGCCG